>NZ_JBEXOV010000073.1:0-37691 GCF_040611715.1 Streptomyces sp. NPDC006544
ATGTGCAACACCACGTCCAAAACACTCGTGGCCTGACCTGCGGAAACGCGAAGCACTGCGGCAGCAAGCGGCCCCGACACCTGAGAAGGTGCCGGGGCCGTCGCATGCGCGGGCGGGTTCTACTGCACCGCCAGGGCAACCAGGCTGGCCCACGCGGACGGGGTCACCGTTAGCACCGGTCCGCCCTTGACCTTGCTGTCCCGCACGGGGACGACACCGTGAGTCGCGACGTACTCGGGGGCCCACTCGACGCACTCGCCGCCGTTGTTGCCGCTGTACGTCGACGCTCGCCAAGCCTGCTCGGGGATGCCAGCACGGTTCATGAGTAGTTGTCCTTCAATGTGGAGTCGATCAGGTCGGCCGACTCATCAGGCGGCAATGCCATGGCCGTAAGCAGATCATAGGCTTCCCGCGCCTTTTCCAAGTCGTCTGGCTCGGCGAGGAGATAGCCCCGGGGGAACCCGTCAACGTGCACCACGTCGGTGCCTTCGTTGAAGGAGAGCACACCGAAGGGGCTGTGGTAGCCGTGATGCCTCCCCTTGTCCTCGATGATCTGCACGCGGTGCGCCGGGTCTGCGGCCAGTTCATGCAGGCGCGAGAGCTGCGCGCGCATGACGTCCGGGCCGCCGACTGTATGGGTCAGCACGGCTTGGTTCAGGACCAGCCACAACCGCGCCGGCTGCTCACGGGTCAGGACGCGCTGTCGCTCTATGCGAGCGGCGACCAGGTCTTCGAGATTCGTCGGGCGACCGGTGCGCAGCACCGCGCGGGCGTAGGCGGTCGTCTGCACCAGGCCCGGGAGGAGTTGGCAATTGAACATGCGCACCACGGACGCCGTTTCCTCCAGCTCGACGTACCGGCGGAACCAGGGCGGGAAGGCGTAGCGCAGGGCCAGGGGCCACAGACGCACGAACCGCCCATTGGAGTGAGGGAACAGGCGGTCGCAGGCTTCCGCGAACTCACGCGGCGGTACACGGTCGCCGCTCTCAATCTTGGCCACGAGCGAGTAACCGCAGGTCGCCGCCTTCGCCAGTTCCTTGCGCGAGATGCCCAGCCGCTCCCGCTCTAACCGGACCTCACGGCCGAAGTGCACCAGCGGAGACGCGGTTGGGTCGTCTGGGTCGGTCTCTTCGGTCTCCACGCTCATTCGAACAACTCCCCGAAATTCGTTGGACAGTTGGCCCTGTCCAGGCTGCCCCCCTTTTGAGAGTACGCGCGCAGGGCGACGCTTGTAGCACAGAAAGTCATGAAGGCTTCGGGTGACCGAAAGGGCGTGACGACCATGGCGGACCAGCTCCCGAAGCGGGTGCGACGCGTGAGCGACGTGGACGCCGCCATAGCCCGGAGGGACTTCCACCGGCTCGGCCGTGACGACTCCCCGATGCCCGCATGGGTGCCGGCTGATGTCGCGCCGATCCGGACGACCACACGCGCAACCCCCGAGATCCTGCGAGCCCTCACGGCCGGGCTGGAAAGGCGGTTGAACGATGAGCAGTAGTAAGGCCAGCTCGCCCCCCGCGCTGCACTCCAACCTTGAGCCCGTGCCGGTGTCGGGGTGCCTGATCTGCGGGGCCGCCGCGCGGCACCGCGAAGCGATCCGCCCGCTGGGCAACACGGTGGGCGTCCACAACATGAACGGCATCATCCGCCAGCACCCGCACCGGGTGACCGACGGTGAAGGAGTGGCGGCGTGAGCGCGGCCGAGGCGGCTGGCGGCGCCGGTTGGGTGCCGTTCATCGGTGACCTGGTCAAGGTCAAGTCCACGGGGAAGCTGGGCAGGCTCATGGGCCGCGACTGGGGCCTGTGCCAGGTCCGGCCTGTCGAGGGCGGTGTCGAGTGGGACGTCGAGCCGGGCGACCTGGTGAAGCCGACCGACGAGGAGCGCGTCACCTCCGGTGTCCGGCGGGCCAACGCGCTCAGCAGGGGGGAGCTGTGAGACCGGAAGAGGTGTTTCGGTTCACGGCGGAGGAGCGCGCCGAGCTGGAAGCGGGATGGGTCGACATGCTCGCCGACCAGGAAGCCGCGGTGGTGTCGGCCGCCATACAGGACGCTGCGCCGGAGCTGGTGAGGCGTGCCGTACGGGAGTCGCGCCGGCGGCGGAGTCGGGCGCGGAGGGCGTACGACTTCGCGGCCCGGTTCACGGGACCGCTCACCGTGTTCATGGTCGCGGCGAGCGTTGGCCTATTCCTGGGGGCGACGGCGGTGATGCAGCGGTGAGGCAGCTTCTCCCCCCTGGGCGGGTGTGCGGGTCCATGGCGTGGCTCAAGCCGCATCAGGTGGAGTGGGCCCGGCGATGCCACCCGCCGACGGCGCCGTACCAGGGACTCATTCCGGCCGTGGTCCTGTGCCGGAAGCCCGTGCATGCACGGGACGTCTTCCATGTCGCTCACGTCCGGGTCGTTCCGCACGTCAAGGGTGGCGGTCACATCCTGCTCGCCTGGCGGAAGCGGGACGTCCTGATCTTCCACGACTCCCGCCTCGCCGAGCTGCGGGTCTAAAGCTCCGCCCCCTGTCCGCTATCCGGTCCCCACATCCCTTATGGCCGCGAGATACGCAGGGGGCGGGTTGGAACGCTCCGGCTGTCCCTTTCCCCACCACCCCAGCCGGAGCAACAGGGGCGCCAGTAGTAGGCACTGGCCCCACTGCGGCCCCGCCCGTTCCCTCTCCCACGGGCGGGGCCCTACCCCCAAAACTCCGTCCCTGCCGGACGGACCCGAGATCGAGGCTCCCCCGCCACGTATCGGAATCCCGGTAGGGACGGTGCCAACCCCCACCCCGTCCGGCATGTACGGCAATGGGAGCCGGACGGGGTGGGTCAGCAAGTGCACGACGGTACGGGGGCAGTCTCCGTACCGGGGATCTTGAGGAGGCACACAGTGACGCTCAAGGAAGCACTCAAGCGCATGGCCACGGTGAGCGGCGGCGGCGACGGCGGCGACGACAGCGACGGCAAGGGCGGCAACGACAACGGCGGCTGCGGCGACGGCCAGGGGTGCGGGCGCAAGTAGCCCACGGGCGATAAGCTCCGCGCACCAGTGAACAAGGGGCGGCCCTCCACCTGGGGGGGCCGCCCTCAATTGGAGGTAGCCCCATGGGAGTTCATCACCACGGCTACGCGTGGTTAGGGTCAGGGAGCGACTACGGCACCGACTCACAGCGCCGGCCGACGAACCCCGGGTTTGCAAGTCTGTCGGTGGCTCCCATCGAGCCTGCGAACTGGCTGCTCAAGAGCCCCCAGTTCATCAAGGGCACCTTTGAAGACGTAGAGGCCGCGGTCGACTGGTTCCACGGACAGATCAAGGTGTACGCCGAGCGGTTCGACGGCGACCACGCGGCCGACCCCGAGACGATCCGGCTCCAGCTGGAAGGCGCCCGGGAGTCGATTACACACGAGCGGGACGTCGTCGGAGGATGGTGGATCAACGGCGGGTCCACCTTCTACGCGGTGCACCTGGTGGCCTGCCCGAACTTCTTCCGACCTGACTACGCGTGCCCAAAGCCCCCGCGCTGATCAGGAACGCAAAGAGCGCCCCCCGTACGGCCCTGAGCGGCCGTACGGGGGGCGTTGTTGTTACCGGGCGGTCCCGGCCTGCCAGAGGGCGAGCAGGACGCCCACGACGGCGACCAGGGCCGCGAGGGACGGAAGGGGCCAGCGGCCCCGTTCGAGGAGGTCTAGCCTGCGCTCGTGGTCCGCGACTTGTTTGTCGGTCTGGTCGCTGCGCTGGACGAGCAGGGCGAGGGATCCGTCGATGCGGGTCATGCCGACCTCGACGACCGCGCGCAGCCGCTCCAGTTCGAGGGCGACGCCCGTGTCGTCCGGGGCCGGCGGGGTCACTCCGCGGCCTCGTCGACGAGGCCCAGGCCGACGCGGTCGAGCAGGGCCTCGACGGCCGGGAGCTGCATCACGCGGGCGAGGCCGCCCGCGACGGCGAGTGCACCGGCCACGTACGGCAGCGCGTCGGGGATGCCGGCCGCCGCGACGATGGCGGGCAGGGCGAGGGCGAACGCAAGGCCGGTCTGTAGGGCCGTGCGGATGCTGCGCTTGTTGGCGGGGGTCATGGCGGGGGTCCTGTTCGGGTGTTGGGTGTTACGCGGCGGCGGTGAAGCCGTGGCGCCGGGCGAGGGTGTCGAGGGAGGAGCGGCCGGGGATGCCGTCGGCGGCGGCGCCGGAGTAGCCGCAACGTCGCTGCCATCGGGCGTAGGCGTCGCGGGTGGCGGTGCCGAAGTGCCCGTCGACCAGGTCGCGGGCGAGCAGGCCCTCGGCGGCGAGGGCGTCCTCGACGATCCGGGTGCCCGGGTAGCTGACCGGGGTACCGGCGCGGGGCGGGTCCTGGCGGGCGGCGGTGATGAGCTTGGCCAGGGACACGGCGGCGGGGGCCGGGTCCGGGGTGGGCTTGGCGGGGGCCGGCTGGTCGTCGTCGAGGAGCTGGGCGACGCGCGCGCGGATCTTGTCCATGGTGAGCGCGGGGCCGTTTGCGGTGCCGATCGGACCCTTGGGGTCGATCTTGCCGGGCTGCCATTCCGAGTGGCCGATCACGGACTCAGCGCCCCATCCGTGGGCGCGGCAGATACCGGCGGCGGTGCGGGCGATGGCCTCGACCTGGGCTTCGGGCCACGGGTCGTCGCCGTCGCCCAGGTTGATGCACTCGAAGCCGTAGAAGGCGCGGTTTCCGTCGGTGGTTGCCTCGTTGTCGGAGGGGAGCGGGGAGCGCTCGGCGATGACTGCGGCGAGTACGTCGGGGTCGCCGGATCCCGCGTGGTTGGTGCGGCCGTAGCCGATCAGGTGGACGCGTCCGGCCCTGTCTATGACGCCGTGGCAGAGCGGGCCGGGGAGGTCGGTGTAGCCGGTGCGGCACAGCTCTACGGAGTAGTCGGTTCCCTTGGTGACGGTGTGGTGGATCATCACGCCGTGCAGCTGGTCGAACGGGCCCTTGTGGTTGCGGTTGTGGGTGCGCCACGCGCCGACCTCGACGACGTCGACGCCCTCGCCTGCAATGGCGTTGCGGAAGGTGTCTGCGGGCAGGGGGTTTGCCATGTGGGGTGTCCTCCGGACATGAAAAAAGCCCTCGGCGCGGTGCCGGGGCGTACGGGGAATCGGGGGAGTCACCTACGAGAACTAGTAGGTGGGGTCAGAGCATTGCGAGCGCCATGATTGCGGGGTCGAGTCCGACCTCGCCGGTCGCCTGACTTACGGTGGCGGGTAGCGAGGACTGGCCGCTAGGGATGCACCAATGGCGCTGGAAATGCGGGGCGAGCGAGAAATTGCCGGGGTTCGCGGGTGCTTCATTTTGAATGTGGAAATAGTAGAAATCGGTGGCTGAACCGGCAGACAGCAGGAATGCGGCCCAATAGCGTCCGGGGGTGAGTGTGACCGGGGCGGACAAGCCAATGGGGACGGGGCCCACGTGGTTACTCGTTGCGGCAGGCGCCATTCCTGTGCCCTGCCCTGCCATTGGCACGGACGATACGAGGCCGGATGTTGCCACCCTCGTACCCGCTTCGTCGTAAATCCCAACGTAGAAACGGGCGGCAGGCACAGCGGCAGAACCGGCCCAGCCGCGGGAGTGAATCACCACCGTGTTTACCTGGGTGGGCTGCGTAATGTTCATGCCGGAGAAATAGATACGACCGACCGTTGCGGCCTTCGCGGGAGTGGTTGGGTTGGCCACGGTGGCCGGGTCGACTGACCAGGCTTGATAGCCGAGTGCCTGCGGTGTCCAGACGTTCCGGGCGCCCTCGCTGACCGTGAAATAGCGTCCGCTCTGCTCCTGCAAAACGAGCTGACCGGCATTGGCGTACAGGTGTACGCCCGAAGTGTTAGCGGCGGTCGGGCCCGTCCCATTGTCAATGGCCAGCACCCCGTTTACGGCGCTCCCGATAGCCGTTGCGGACGAGCCGCCTATTCGCGCATTCTTGGCGAGGTATAGGTTTCCCTGCCCCATAAACGCGCTGCCGGTCTTGCGGACCGACAGGACGTCTACGCCCACGTCGTTCTGTACCTTGAGCGGGTCGGTTCCCGTCGCGTCCGATTTGAGGACGCTCGGGCCGTTGACGGTGAGCTTGGCATTAGCGGCCGGGGTGGTGGTGCCCAGGGCTATCGCCCCCGTGCCGCGGTCGCCGAAAAAGAGGGTCGATTTGAATGAGCCGTCGTCATTGCGAGACGAGATGCGGAGGTTGGATCCTGCTCCGGCAGATTCGGCGGTGTCGTCTTTCTGGAATGTCCAGCGCTTCACACCGCCCACGTCAAAGCTGAACTGACGGTAGGCACCCGCAGCACCGTTGAAAGCGACGTCGCCGGTGAACGTTCCACCCGCGACGGGCACGGCGTTGACGTCACCCGCCGCGAGGGTCACGTTTCCGGCGCCGTTCGGTGCAACTCCGTTGACGGCCGTGACCGTGCCGGAGCCGGTGCCGGGTACACCCTGGATCCCCTGGGGGCCCTGCGGTCCGGCGGGACCGGTGGCCCCGGTGTCGCCCTTGGGGCCCTGCGGCCCGGGAACGGTGCTGGCGGCCCCGGTGTCGCCCTTGACTCCCTGGATCCCCTGCGGGCCCTGGGGACCCTGCGGTCCCTTGAGGTTGCCTACGGCGGTACCCCATGAGGTAGCGCCCTTCTGCCACATGTCGCCGGTGTCGGTCCGGATGAGCAGGTCACCTTGCTTGGCGTCGGCGCTCGGCGTGCTGGTGGTGTTCAGGTAGATCTGAGACCCGCGGATGTCGCCCCCGGCGCGGGTCCACGTTCCGCCGGCCTTGGTCCACTGCGTGACCGTGGTGTGCGTGATCCCTTGCAGGGTGCGGGTGTCGTACTGGATGTAGAAGTCGCCGTTAAGGCCCGTCGCGGCGGTCGGCGCGGTGGTCCCGGTGAGTATCTGGCTGCCCGCGATCGGCACGTAGTTGGGGGTGGTGGGGTCGGACGCCACGATGTCGGCGAGGTCGACCTCGCCGAGGGCCTGGGGCAGGAGCACGCTGTACGAGCGGTTTACGGGCACGCCTGCCAGCTGCTCGGAGACGACGTAGGCCCAGCCGGTAGGGGACATGCCGGGGCTGTCGGTGGCCGGTAGCACGACCTCGAAACGACCGTTCGCGTCGAGCGGCGCGGTGACGGGGCCCCCGAGGAACACGTCGCTGTCAGGGATGGTCAGCAGGCTGGGCGCACGCCACACGACCTGACCGGTGAGGGGGGTTCCGTCGGGGGCGAGGTAGCGGCCGTGGGCGCGGACGGTGGGTATGGACTCGGGCAGTGCCATCGGTGGGCCGGCCCTCCTTTCGGGTAGGGCTAGCCGACGCAGTGCACGCGGCAGAACGTCGCCCAAACCGCTTCGGCAGCGCCGGTGCGGCGGGCCTGGAGCTGAACGGCGACCAGGGCGCCGAACTCAAAGTTCGGGATGGCGTACGTGTCGTCGAAGCCGCCGTCGCTCTTGGCGATCTCCTGGTCGTTGATGACCAGCCGGAGTTCACCGCCGCTGCCGACGGTGGCCTTCTGGGCGAAGATCCGCACCTTGCCGTGTTCGGTCTCGATGTGCGCCTCTTGCAGCGTCTCCCACGACCAGGACTCCGTTTTGGGCCAGCGGCCCGGCTGGATGTCGAACCATGCCTGCGCGCCGTGCGGCCGGTGCAAGCCGCCCTGCTCGATGTTCTCGGCGATGATCTCGTTGCCCTTGGCGTCGATGATCCTCATGACCTGCGGATTGGTCGCGTCCTGTCCGTTCCAGATGGACAGGGCGATGCTTCCGTCGCGGCGGCGGATGATCGTCCCGAACTCGCGGGCGGTCTCCCCGTTCTCGTCGGTGTAGAACGTGCCGAGGTGGCCCACCCGGAAGTGTTCGACACCGGTGGCGGCCTTGACCTTGAGCTGTCCGCCCTCGCCCACGACCACGTCACCGCTCAGCACCTGGTTGAGGGCTGGGCGGATCTGGGCCCGCCCGGCAAGTTGCTTGATCTGCCGTTCGAGAGCGGCGATGCGGTCGAGTACGTCCTGCGGGATGTGCGGCATTACGGGACCTCCAGGTACAGGCGGGCGGTTTCGGGGCGCCCGCGCTCGGGCGGGTTGATGGACATGCCGACCACGCGAAAGCGGGCGTCGAGGGCGGTGGGGTGCCACAGGTCGCGGATCCGGACGCGGACGGTCGCGCCGATCAGGGCGGGGGTGATGTCACCGCCGAGCAGGACCGTGATTTCCGGGATGGTGACCGGGTTCAGGGCGGCGCGGTGGTCGGCCTGGGCGTGCGCGTCGAGGGTGGCTTGACGCGAGACGGTCGAGTAGTCGCTGAACCCGTCCAGGCGCGGCCACCCCGTGTCGAGGTCGGCCGTTGAGACCAGCAGGGGCGAGGTGAGCGGGTAGGACTCGGCGGTCTGGTTGCGGTTGATGGACGCGCCCCGGGTCTGCCACGCGTTGGCCTTGCGGGTGGCGTCGGTGGGCCAGGTGTAGGAGAGAACCGGGCCGGGGTGGTCGAGGACGATATCGGCCGATCCGGTACGGATGATCGGAGAGCCGAACTGCATGCGCTTGATACGGCGGCCGTCGGCGTCGCGGTAGGACGCGATGCGCCACTCGAAGCCCTGGTCGATGGCGGCGAGATCGTCGATCAGCTCGCCGACACTGGGCAGGTCGTAGCGCAGGTAGGTGCGGTCCCGGATGACCCCGGACAGGGTCGTGTCGTAGGTGATACCGATGTCGCCGCCCGGCATGTCGGCCGCGTAGTCGACCAGCTGCCGGACGATGTCGAACTGGTCCATGTCGTCGGCGGTCTGCGTGTCGTACAGCAGGCGCCGGTACAGGTAGGACTCCCACCCGCCGGCCTGGATCTGTGCCCCGAGACGGCCGCGGGCGTCGCTGGCGAGGGACAGCGTCCAGACGATGCCGCCCCACCAGATGTCGCGCCCGCGCTCGACCCACACCCCGGTCCGGCCGGGGAGGATCGCCCGGCGGGCCCGCTCGGCGATGGCCGAGTTAGGGATCGGCACGGTGCCGGTCAACCGGCCCGTCTTGCCTATGAAGTCGTCCAGCGCGACGCCGTGTACGGGCAGGACGTCGATCAGCTCATCCGACCGGAGATCGGTGAAGAGCAGACGGTAGGGGGAGGTCACGGCACCCCCTACGGCTCACACAACGAAGCAGCCGGATATGCGGATGTCGCGCCCGCTCTGGATCGTTCCGGCGGCCGACCACGTGCGAAGCGTGATCAGACCAGCGGTGCTCATGTAGGCGGCGCCGTCGGCGAAACCATCCGAGGCGACCAACTCCATGTCGTACGCGGGGCGCCATCCGGCGGGCAGGGTGACGAGCGGGACGTCGACGACGTTGCCGCCCGCAGGCGAGGTGATCGTCGAACCGGTTCGGTTGACGACGACGCTGAACGACTGCACAACACCCGGGATGCGGCGGGCGTGCAGGGCGGTGAGCGAGAACCCGGTAGCCGGCACGGCCCCGGTGGTGGTGACCGTGGCGGACTCCACCGGCGGCCGGTAGGTCTGCCACGCTCCGGCCGTCGCGTTCCAGCGCTCCAGGCTGGTGCCGTTGTCGCGGTACTGCCCGTCGTAGGCGCCGCTGAAAACGAGCCCCGAGCCGCGCGGGATGATCCCGCCCGCTGCGGCCGTGTACCGGCGGCGGTCGACAAGCGCGCCGCCCCAGCCGATGCCGCCCGCGCCCGCGCTGGCGCCCGCCGGTACGGCGATGTCCCACAGGCGCAAACTCGCGGCCGGGAGCGTGGGCGCAACGGGGCTGGCGGCCGGGGTCCCCTGGGCGATCTCGATACGGGCCGCGACGGTCCCGCCGTCGAACAACGGGTCGTTGACCCGCAGTACGACAGAGTCGATGCGGGCGAACTGCGCGGCCCCGTCCGCGATGGTCAGGGTCACCGCGGAATCGTTGGCGACGGGGTAAGCGCCCTGCGCGTCGGTTCCCTGCACGATGGCGCGACCGGGGCCGATCTGTACGGCCATCGCGCCGGCCCCGGAAGCGGCGAAGGGATTGCCGCCCGCGAGGGCCCCGTCGCGTACGCGCATCTCCGTTTCGTGCATGACGAGATTGGTGGGGGCGAGGCGGGTGTCTTCCCGGGCCTGCCCGGTGGGCAAGAGCCATGCGGCGCGCACGGTCACGGGTTGTTCTCCTTACCAGTAGGCCGAGCGGTAGCGCACGGTCGCGGTTGCGGCGGGACCGCTTTCGGGGCCCGCGCGAAAGCTGAGATTCGTAAGGCCGGGGGCGAGCGTGAACGTCTGCTCCGGCACTGAGCGGCTGGTCACCGTGTAGAGGCGAGAGGCGGTCCCGTTGAGGACGACCGTTCCGGCCCGGGTGTCGACGGTGAGCACGTCGCCCGCCGCGAGCGGAATGTCGTATTCGAGCACGTCGCCGGTGTCGATGTTGGTCAGCGCTGGCACGGTAACCGGCCCGCGGAACTCGATGATCGGATGGGTGGGGGCGTCACCGACGTTGGCCGCGACCAGGGCGCCGCTACTGCCAGGCGTGCCGAAGTTCAGCGGCCAGACGAGAGGCCACGACAGGCCGGGTTCGGGGGTGGGCAGGGAGGCCGCGACGGTCCGCTCGATCGGCTCGTACCGCAGGGGGTCGGTCGCGGTGAACTGCACCGCGCCGCCCGTGATGGTGCCGAGCCGGTAGCCGATCCCGGCCGGGACGATCCGCCGGGTTGCCCGCGCGTAGGCGAGCAGGGGGCCCCGATCGTCGAGCCATGCCACGAGGGGGATCTCATCCGTGCGGGGGACGGTGCCCGCGTTCAGTGCGCCGACCACCGCGCCGATCCGCTCACGGGGGGCCCGGACGATCAGACCGTCAAGGCCGATCGTCCGGGCCTGCGCCAGCAGGGTGCCGGGGAACGCCCCGGGCGCGTCGGAGCGGGGTACCGACCCGTCGTCGAGGGCGGGCAGCTCCTCCCATCCCGAGATGGAGCGCCACCGGTACGGGGTGCCGGGGCCGAGCAGGAGATCGCCGTACTGCACCTGCCCGGGTTGGGTGATCCGATCGCCGGGAGCCATGGTCACCCCCGTGCCTTTGCGGCCCACGCCAGCGCGCGGGCGTTGTCGTCCGGCGTGCCGTTCTCAGCGGCGTGCCAGTGCTCGACGTGGACCATGGGCCCGCCGGCCCCGCCACCGGACGCGAAGGGGTTGCCGAACGCGCCCCCGCCCGCGCCCGCGAAGGCTGCGGCGAAGGCGGGTACGTCGGGCGGGGTGACGAGGTTGCGCATGGTGCGGTCGACCGCGCCGGCCCCGCCCTCGATGCCCTTGACCAGACCGGCGGGGATCCACCGGCCCACGTCCCGCGCCATCACCTTCGACGGTGAGGCGATGCCCAACGCTTTCGCGATGGGGCCCGGGATCAAGTTGCGGGCCCAGCTGGTCAAGGTGGACTTGAGCCAGGAGCCCATGCCCTCGATGCCGCGCCACAGGCCGCGCACGACGTCGCGGCCCTTGTCGACGAGCAGGCCGCCCAGGTCGCCGATCGCTCCCGCGATGCGGCCCGGCAGGCCACGCATCCACTCGACCGCTTCACCGGCCTTGCTGACGATGGAGTCGCGGAAGGCGCCCAGCGCCTCGACCGCGCGTTCCCGCATCCGCCCCGCGAAGGGAGCGAGCGCGGACGCTGCGCGGCCGGGCAGACCGGTGATCCAGTCGACAGCGGCGGAGATCCCGTTGCCGACCCACTCGCCGATCTTCGTAGCGATCTGGCCGATCAGCTCACCGGCCGCCTGTACGGCCCCCTTGGCGAGTCCCCACGCCTTGCCGAAGTCGCCTTGCAGCAGGGCGACGATCGCGCCGATGATCGGCACGACCACCTGTTCGATTACCGCAGCCAGGCCGTTGGCGAACACGGCCGCGAGCTTGCCGATCAGCTCGATCAGCGGAGTGATCAGCGGCATCAGGGCCGTGATCGCGCCGATCAGGAGTTGACCGATGACGGGCAGCAGCGGCGCCAGGGCCACCAGGATTTGCCCGAAGGCTGCGCCGACTGTCGCGAGCGACGGAGCCAGGGCGGTGATCAGGTCCGCCAGGATCGGCAGAATCGTTTCTGCGAGCTGGCCGAGGACCGCCGCGAACGGGGTTACCAGGCCCGGCAGTTGGTCGAGGATCGGGGTCAGTGCGCCCGCGAGGGCGTCGACCAGGATCCCCACCGTGGGGCCGAGCTGTACGAGGACGTCGCCGAGGGCCTGGAGCAGCGGCGTGATCGCGGGCAGGACCGACGCGACCAGCTTGCCGATGACCGGCAGGATCGGCGATACGGCGTCGATCAGGATGCCGAAGGCGTCTGCGGCTGCGGCCAGGATCGGGCCGAGCGCGTCGACGATCGGCGCGAGGCCCTGGCCCAGCGCCGTCATCAGGCGCGCGAGGGGCGGGCCCAGTGATGCCAGGGCGGGGGCGAGGCTGTCGAGCAGGGTCTCGACGAGCGGCGCAAGCGCCCCCATCAGGGCCGACAGGACCGGCCCGCCAGCCTGCGCCAGCGTGCCGATGAACCCGCCCAGCGCGGGCAGGATGATCGACAGGCCCTCGAACAGGCCCGTCAACCCTTCGGCGGCCCCAGCAGCGCCCGTGCTCAGCCCGTCGAACAGGCCGGACAGGCCATCGCCGAGCAGGCCGAAGCCGCCCGACAGGGCCTCGACGACCGGCTGTGCAGCCTGGACGACGTTGACCAGGCCGGGCAGCAGGTTTTCGACCAGCGACCCGATGCCGCCCACCAGGGGCTGCACCATCGGCGCGACCCCGGCGAACAGCTCGCCGAGCCGCGGGCCGATCGCCTTGACCGTGCCTTCGATCTGGCCGGCCGCCTCGACGAACGGCTTGACCAGCGGTTGCGCGGCCTTCTGGACGGTGGCCTTGGCCGACTCGGCCATGTCCGAGAAAGCGGACTTGACCTGCTCGTTCTCCTTGAGAACGGCCGCGCCCAGGCCGATGATCGCCAGCGGGACAGCGGCGATACCGCCCGCAGCGGCCAGGGCCGAACCGGCCAGCAGCTTCGTCGAGGTGGCGGCGGCGCCGAGCAGCGGACCGATACCGGCCAGGCCCCGGCCCGTGCCCTCCGCCTTGTCTCCGGCTTCGGCCAGTTGGCGCCCGGCTTCCTCCGCCTGGTGCCCGACGTCGGCGAGGGCCTGCTCGGATTCCTCCGCGCCCTCGCTGATGCCCTCGCTGAGCGCGGCGCCCATCTCGGCACCGGCCGCGATGAACCGGCCCCGGGTGTCGCGGAGCCTGCCGTTCGCGTCGCGCTGGAACCGTTCGAGCGCGGCCTCGGCCCCGTCGACGCCGCGCTGTGCCCCGGAGTCGTCCAGGTCGATAAAACCTGTCAGCTCTCCGATTGTGAGGGCCATGGTGCACCCCCTATTTAGTTATGTATTGAGTTGTGGTGCGACCGGCCTAGCGGCCGGTAAGCCGGGCGATTTCGTCCGGGTCATTCACGACGCGCGGCGTATTGCGCCACGCATGTGCGAAACGGGATTCCGAGGGAAGTCCCGCGAGGAGAACCAGGAATCGGCGCGTGGACATCCGCGCCAACTCGTCGGGGGTGGTGCCGTATTCGCGGGCGAGGTCAGCCTCGACCGCGCCCCAGTGCGTCAGGACCGCTTGCCAGAATTCCGCGGCTTCCCCTTGCCCTGGCCCTTGGGGCGGGGCCGGTTCGGGGCCTTCCGCGGGGCCGCTTTTCCCGTGGCCTTCATGGCCTCGCGCTCGTCGTACAGCTGGGCGGCGCGCTCCATGGACACGGTGCCGGCCTCTGCGCTCTGGGCGGTCGCCCACAGCAGGACGATGCCGAGCCGTCGATCGTCCATCCCGCATTCGGTCCAGTGGTCGACCGCGTCCGGGCCGAACAGGGAGCCGAGCAGCCGGCGGATGTCCTCCGGCCTCGCGGAGTGCTGGACGCGCTGGAGCTGGAGTGTGAACAGGGTGGGCAGGGAGGCAGGGAGGACGTACGTGCGCCCGTACAGGCGCAGCGGGGTGCCCTGCTTGGGGGCGGGTTCGGCGTGCTCCTGGAAGAACGCGTCGAAGTCGGCGACCTCGGCCCACATGGCGGGCTCAAGGGGATCGGTCACGGGGCCACCGCCGTTGTGGTCGGCGCGCCGCACCGGGTGAACGTCGCAGACCATGAGGTCTTCGCGTTGGTTTCGCCGCCGCGCTCGCCGGGGGTCACGGTGCACTCCCACACGGTCCATTCGTTCTGCGAGAGGTGGCGGTAGCGCATGCGGCCCCGGGACTCCTCGCCGAACTTGTAGGCCCACGTCTTGTCGATGTAGTCCTGTCCGGGGTCGCGGGTCCCGGACGTTGCGGCGTACTGGCCGCTTACCTCGATCGTCGATCCGCGCTGCATTACGTCCTGCTCGTAATAGCCGTCCGAATCGAAGTCGGTCGTGTCGACCGTCTCTTCGTTTTCGCCTGGATTCTCGGACCAGGAGAGGAGATTGGCGAGGCGGATAAAGGTGTTGGGCGTGGCGCCCTCGACCTGAAATTCCCAGCCTCGCGCGTCAATGGGCCGTCCCATGAGGGGGCCTCCTATTCGATGCGGTGTGTGGTGGGGGCGGACACGTCGAGGTCGAAATTGATGACGTGTTCGTGTCGGCCGGATGAGTCGGGGCCCATGGGGGCGGGGGTGGCGCGGGCGGCGGCGAGAACCAGCCACGTGCCGTCGGCGAGGGCGAGGCCGGCGAGGCCGTGCAACTCGCTGTAGATCGCCCAGCAGCGCGCGCGGGAGACGCGCGGGTCCGGGCCCCCGCGCACGCGGACCTGTAGGCGGGGGGTGTCGTAGGCGTTGCGGGTGTCGGGCGCCTCGCCCCCGTACAGCCACAGCCCGACGGCCGCGTCGGGGGTCGGCGGCATGCTCTCGATGAACAGGTCGCCGGTGGTCCCGGTCGGGTCGTAGGTGGCGTGTCCGGCGGCGTCGAGCAGGCGGGCGATCCCGTCGAGGGGATCAGCCACGCAGGGACCTGCGGAGCTGGGCGGCGATGATCTCGCCGACCGCGTCGGCTTCCTCGGTTAGCGGCCCTTCGAGGTACTTGGCGCTGCGCCCGGCGTCGTGCCGGTAGGTCAGTTCCTCGTGCTGGCGGACCGCGTAAGGCGTGTCGTAGGAGATGGCCCCGGTGAGGGCCTGCTCGTCGACGGTTGCGGTACCGGAGCGTTCGAGGGTGGCCTCTTCGATCGGCACCCGCGCACGGGACACCTGGAGGACGTGTTCCGTGGCCAGTCGCAGACCGCGTACGGCGCCTGCCCGGGTGCCGCGCAGGGCGGCGGCCCCGTTCCATCTCAGGCGGGTTCGGTTCACTCGCAGAACACCTCCGCGGATTCGGGTAGGGGCAGGCCCGGCGCGGTGTGCGGGGCGATGTGCAGCGCGGTCGTGATCCGCCCGGACGGAAGGGTGATCCGGGACAGCGGCGGACAGGCCACATCGGGCGCGGTGAGCACCTGCGCCGTGGATGTGACCTCGCGTCCCTCGCGGTTGCGGACGGTCCGCACGGTCTCGGCGACCAGGGCGGGAACGTCGGCGGTGGGCGGCCCGTACGTCGGCCCGTACGCGGTGTCACCCGCGTACGGCTCGATGGTGATGCGGTGCGGGAGCA
The DNA here is from genome assembly GCF_040611715.1 of Streptomyces sp. NPDC006544. Classification (NCBI taxonomy): domain Bacteria; kingdom Bacillati; phylum Actinomycetota; class Actinomycetes; order Kitasatosporales; family Streptomycetaceae; genus Streptomyces; species Streptomyces sp. NPDC006544. The sequence continues at coordinate 15,543 of NZ_JBEXOV010000073.1, forward strand.
GCCAGTCGGGGACTCTCACCAGATCACCCCCACCTGTAGGCCGGCGCGGGTGAGCGCGCGGTACGCGCGGGGCGCGAGGTCGACCGTTCCGGGGGCCTGGGTGCCGGTGCGGCGCCCGGACATGGCGACGGGGCCAAGGCTCACGGAGTCCCACCGGTCGTCGGCTCCGGTCCCGTCCGTTCCGGCGGCGAGCTGGTACTCGACCTGCGCACAGACGGCGTCCGCGAAGGCGGCCACGACGGCCGGCTCGGTGGGCATGCCCATGCCGTCGGTGTCGTACAGGGCGGTCGTGAGGGCGTCGTCGACGTCCTCGGACGCGCGGGTGAGCAGGCGGTCGGCGTCCGGCGGCGCCGGTTTCCCGGACCACGCGGTGAACTGCTCCGGCGTGGCATAGATCCGGGGCACGGCTTACGCCTCCTTCTTGCTCCGGGCAGCAGAACGCCCCGTCGCCTTTGCGGGCGGCGGGGCGTCGTCGGCCTCCTGGTGCTCGTCGTCGTTCGGCGGGGCGTCCGGCTCGGGGCCGGGCTCCTCGCCCTGGTGGTAGCGGCGCAGCATCATGACGGAACGTTTCTCCTGATCAGCTGGTGGCGAGGGTGCCGACGCAGACGCCCTTGTCGTCGAGACGCTTCACGGCGTAGTGCACGTTCGTGGTGATCACCGTGGTGCGCTTGAGGATGTCGCGGTCGGTCTCGACGATCGGGCGGCGCTTGTAGAGGGCGCCGAGCGCGTTGCGCTTGAGGACCAGGAACTTTCCGGCCGCGACGCGGTTGGTTACGAAGATCGGCAGTCCGGCAATGGCGCCGATCTGACCCGTGCGTACGACCGTGTCGGCGCCGCCGAGCTTGGACGCGTCCATGAACTGAGGGTCAAGGGCCGCTTCGGCGTGCTGCGCCGAGTTGAGGAACAGACCGGCGAACTCCGAGGGGTCCCACTCGTCGCCGAACTTGGCGAGGGCAGGCACGATGCTGTCCGCCCACGTGAACTTCGTCTTACCGGCCGCGGTGGTGAAGCTCAGCGGCGTGCCGCCACCCTGGGCGGTCTCGTCGGCCTGGGCCTGCGTGATCAGGGCCGCGTCCACCTTGCGGGCGGCGAGGATGCCGAACTGCCTCTGCGCCTCCGCGCGGGGATCACCAAGGCCGGTAAGTAGAGCCTTGTCGGTGATCTCGACGGCCTTGCCGGCCTCCTTGATGGTGGCCTTGCTGGCGCGCTGGCCCATGACCGTGGTGGTCATGGCCGTGCCCTCGGTGAGGTCGTCAAGATCGCCGATCGCGTCCCACGTCGGGAAGTCGATCGTGTCGCCGGGCTGGCCGACAAGGGAGTCGTCGGTGAGGACGGCGCCCGACCCCAGGACGCGCACGGCGCCCAGGAACTTGGCCTGCGAGAGATCGCCCCACACCTCGGGAATGATCAGGTTGGCGGCGGTGGTCGTGGGCATAGGTGCCCTCCTTGCTTACTGGGTCCCGGCGAGGCGCCGGTAGGTGGCTGGGTCGGACTGGTACAGCTCGGCGCGCTCCGCGTACGGCATGGCGGCGAACTGGGCGGCGGTAATGCCCTGCGGCGGCGGACCGCCGAACTCGGATCCGCCGAGCTGCGGCCCGGTCGGCTTCCCGCCGAGACGCGGGTTCGCCTGCACGGCGGCCTTGATGGCGGCGGTGACGGCGGCGGTGTCGGCCGGGTCGACGTCGGCGAGGGAGTCGGCGAACTGGCGGGAGTCGAGCAGGGCGTCGGGGTCGGCCCCGGCCGCCGTGGCGGTGCGGTAGACGGCAAGCTCGACGGCGGTCTGTCGGGCCTGCGCCTGCGCGGTGGTGAGCTGCTGTGTCAGCTCCTCCGGCGTCGCCTGCTGGCCCGCCTTGGACGGGTCGAGAATGCCGATCAGCTGCGCGGTCAGCTCGGCGCGCGCGGTGTCGGCCGCTGCCTGCTTCGCGTTGACGCGGCCCTTGCCGGCCTCGGCACGGGCGGCTGCGAGGTCGGCCTCAAGCCGGGCGATCGTCGCGGCCTGGTCCTGCTCGCCAGGGGCCGGCGCGGCCGGGGTCGGCGGGGCGGCGGGGTCCTGTCCGGGGGCCGGGTTGGGGGTGCCCTGCTCGCCGGTCGGGCCGGGGGTGGGGGTGCTCATGGTGTTGCCCTCCTGGGGCTGGTCGGCCCGCTCCTGGCGGGCGTACGGGCATGCGAAAGGGGGCCCGCACCTGGCGGGCCCCCTTGGGATGTTCTTCGGTTGTGCGGCTACTGGGGCCGCTCGTGCCCGGCCTTGCGGCGGGCGGCGGCGTACCCCTTGATCCATGCGGTCTGGAGGATGGAGTCACGGCCGTACGGGCAGACAGTCGGCGGATCGTTTCTCCGCCCGGCCTCGCTGCCCTTCTGGTGCGCTTCGACGATCTGCGCGCGTGTTCCCACCATGTCCCCCTACCGCTTGTTCTGCTGGTCGGCCTCGTTCTTCTCGGCGCCCTCGGACCAGCGCTGACGCTGCCCGGTCGCCTTCGTGATGAACTCGGCCTGCGTGAGCCTGCCGTGCGTGGCCCACCACTCTTTCAGCTCGTCGCTGGCGCGGCTGTAGGCGATCCGGGCCGGGCCTGAGAACAGGGCCCCCGGGTCGTGTCCGGCGGCCTGCGCCTTCTTGTTGAGCAGGTACCCATTGCAGTCCTGTTCGGCGGCGAGGTACTGCCTGTAGGTGTACTCGTCGTACATCGCGCGGGCCTGGCGGCGGGTGATCCGCGGCCCTTCCTCGTGCTCCCCTTCCTCGGCGGCCGGGGTGGTTTCTCCGTCCCCGGCGGCGACGGCGGCCCATACGGCGTCGTCGGCGAGGGCGCCCCACCCGTCGGGGTCGGGCGCGGGGGCAAGTGCCTGGGCGAGGGCCTGGCGGTCGGCGAGCAGGTCGTCGACGGCGTCGCCGGTGGTGGCCGGCTGCGGCATGTCGACCCCGTCGCGGCGGTCCATCTCTTCGGCGATCCGCAGTAGTTCGGCGGGGTCGGCGTAGGACATGGCCCATGCGAGGGTGTCGTCGTCGGCCTGGTCAAGGTCGGCGCGGAGCGCCCCGGCGGGGAAGGTCTGGGCGAGCAGGTCGCGGCGGGCGGCCTCGGCGGCGGTGGCCTCCTGGTCGTCGGGCGCGTCGCGGTAGCGGGCGGCGAGCTGGTCGTCGGAGAGGTGGACCAGGTCCGCGCGCACGCCCGGGAGGGCCCCGGCGCGGTTGCGGCGGTGAACCTCGGCCATGACGTGCAAGGTGTCGACGTCGTCGAGGTGCGGCAGGATCCGCGCGAGTTCGTCGTCGGACAGGGCGAGCAGGTCGTCGACCAGCCGACCCCCGGGGCGCGCCCGGTCGAGCAGGGCGTCGAGGTCGCGGCGGTCGGCCTCGGCCTCGACCCGCGCGCGGGCCTGGTCGTCGAGCAGGTTGGAGCGCATGGCGGCGGCGAGCTGGTCGTCGCTCATCTCGCGCGGTGTCCGCTCGTCGCCGGAGAACAGGCGTGCGGCCTCGACCTGCTCGGGCGTCGGCGCGGTGCGCGGCTCGGGCAGGTTTGACGCTCCGGGCTGCTCCCGGTGGCGCAACCGGCGTAGGTCCGGGTGCGCGGCAAGGTGGGTACGCATGGCACCCTGCCACTGCCGAAGCCGGATCCCGGCGGCGCGCTTGCCCTCGGGGGTGACGGCGGCGGCCTGGCGGCGTTTGTACTGGCGGATATGCCGCTCGATGGCGCGCTGTCTCTGTCCGGCCTCGTACCCGTCCGGGTCGCTGGTGGCCTTCTCGATGACGGTCAGGCCCGGGGTGTACGCGCTCACCGAGTGCCTACAGTTCGGGTGCTGGAGCCCCGCGAGGCGGGCCTCGTCGAGGGACCCGGCCACGCGCACGGGGACCATGACCCCGTCTTGGGTGGCGTGCTCGACCTCGACTGTGCGGGCGCCGGCCGGACCGCCGATGGACAGCACCTTGCCTTCCCACGCGCGGCAGAGCGGGCACTCGCGCGGGGAGTCGGACACGGCGACCAGGTCGACGCCGTGCTCGGCGAGCGTGCGCATGTGGGCTTCGGTGGCGGCGCGCCCGGTCGCGGTCCGTACCGCCATCTCGGCATAGCTCGTGAGCTGCCAGCGGCGGCCGGAGCGGTCGCGGAAGTGGGTCACTCCCTCGTCGGCCCATCGGCGCATGGCGTCCTGTGTGGCCTGGCGGCGGGTGCCGGTGCCGAGTGCCACGGTGGCCGTGACCTCGGCGACGACGGCGCGGAAGCGGTCGACGATGGCGCGCAGGATCCCGCGGTGGGTCGAGGTGACGACGTCGACGGTTTCCTGTGCGAGGCGGTCGACGGTCTGCGCCTGCGGTAGCCGGTCATCGACCAGCCGGCGCGCGTCGTCGGACAGTGCGCCCAGCTCGGCGACGGCGGCGCGGTGCCCGGTGTTGTAGGACTCGGCGACCGCGTCGAACACGTCGAGGGTGACGGCCTGGTGCAGCTCGTCGACGACGGCCTGTGAGGCGCGACGCATGGCCTGGACGGCGGCGAGCTTCTGCTCGGCCCAACTGGGCGCGTCCAGACCTGCGCCGAGCTGCCGGGCGATGATCGCGAGTAGCCGTTCCTCGGCGGCGGCGTACAGGTCGCGGGTGCGCTCGGCAAGGGGCTCGACCATGCCCGGGTGAATCGGCACGCTCTCACCCCCTGCCGGTCACGCTGCGAGCGGAAACGTCCCCACGGGATCCGGGGCGGCGCCGGTCTCGGCGAGGATCGCGGCGACCTCTTCTTGTACGGCGGTGTCGTCCCATTCCGGGTGCAGGATCTTGACCCTGGTCCGGGTGGATGCGGACTGTGCACGGGCGAGCAGATCCAGCGTGGTCGCGGTCTGCTGCTCCGACTCGGTGACGCCGTCGCCGAACTCGACCGACGGGCGCTCGGGCTTGACAGGCGTACCGAACTGGACGGCGTCGAGCCACAGCATGACGTGCAGCATGTCGGCGAGGCCGTGACGCCAGTACCCCGATTTCTTCTTGCGGGTCACCATGCTGCGCTGGTCGCGGCTATCGGACTCGGTCGCGGTGATCGCCTCGCCCTCGCCGTGCAGGCCGAAGGACTGGGCAGAGTAGCCGGCCGACTGGGCGGCCTGCCTCATGATCGCCTCGGCGGTTCGCTGGTGTTCCTCGACCCGGATATCGAACTGAGTCAGCGTGATGGTTGCGCCCTGTTCGTTGGGCGGCATGTTGAGCTGTTCGTACACCTCGCGGTCTTCGAAGCTGGCGCCCTTGCCCGGCCCCTCGCTGCGCAGGTAACCGGTCGGGACGATGAGCCGCGCGCGGGCGAGGCGGATGTCGCGCATCCACGACGTCCACACCGTGTCCAGGTTGTCGAACAGGTCGTAAAGGGGGGCGGCATAGTCGCTGCGCCCGATCGGGGATCCGCGGTGATGCCGGTTGGGGCCGATGTTCGGCACGTAGGTGCAGGTGAGCAGGGGGATACCGGTGCTGATCGTCTGCCCGTCCCCGTCGGGGTCGAGGGAGGCGACCAGGTCGGCGGTCGCGGGGTGCTCGCCGAGCGGGACAGGGCGGCCGACGTTGTCGGACGTCCCTCGGTACAGCGCGTGGATGACGCGGCCGGGCTCGTGCCGCTCGAAGTGCCGCCACACGGTGGCCCCGTCGCCGCTGGGAAGTTCCTCCCAGAACGTGCAGGCGCGCAGCATGCCGAACCGGTGCTCGGGGATGGCAGCGTCGGGCTGCACCACGGTGAGCAGCGGCCGGGCCGCAAGGTCCTTGTCCCACGTCACCCGCAGAAATACACCGGACAGGGCGGCGGCCTGCTCGGCCCCGCCCAAGCAGGTCTGCTGTACGCGGCCCTCGTCGAGCAGCTGCTCAAGGCGGCCCTGCGTGGTGCGGTCCGTGGTGCGGATGGCAGGCATGTCCGCGAAAAGCAGGTCCGCGCTGGTGGTCGCGATGTCGCCCGGCAGCGGGATGTGCAGGCGGTTGTCACGGCCCGCCGCCGGCTGGGAGCGGCGGCCCCACATCCGGCGGCGTCCGAGCTGTTCCTGGGCGTCGCCTTGCAGGCGGCCCAGACGCTTGGGGTCGCCGGAGTACCACGCGTCATCGATGCGGATCCGGTCATAGATCGGGGCCCACTGCGGGGGCGGCCATGCGGCGCCGGTCTCAGGGAGTGCCACGGGCGGTCACCTCCTCGGACAGGGGTATGTGCACGGTGGCGGTGAGCGGCTGTTCGTCGTAGTGGATCCGGCGGCCCTCGCGGTCGAGGACATACAGGGACGCGTCGACCCCGTCGCGGGCGTGTACGCGGACGTCGTAGACCAGGGCCGGGGGCAAGCCCAGGGCGCGGCAGGCGGCGCGGCGCTGGTCGGTGGTGATCGTGGTGGGGATGGCGGTGGGGGCGCTCATGTCGGGGATTCCTAGGGCGGTGCGGTGAGTTTGTGACGCCACTCATGGGCGGTCGAGTGGACGACGTAGCGCAGGGCGTCACAGGAGTGGTCGTTCTTCTTCACGGGCTTGTCTTCACCTAGGGCCGCGGCGGCCTCGTCCCACACGTAACCGGGCAGCTCGTCGAGCAGCCCCTCGCACGAGCGGTGCACGCGCAGTAGGCCGGCGCCGAGCAGGGAAGCCACGGACCGGATGCCGTTCACGACCTCGTTCGAGGCGCGGGCGATGCCTTCGTAGGAGTCGGCCCACAGCTGCGTGATGAAGCTCGCCGCGCTGGGGTCGCAGAACGTCCACTCGGGCCGTACGCCCAGGTCCGCGACCCACTTACGCAGGGCGGCGGAGTACTGGGCATCGGTCATCTGGCGGCGCGCCGCGCGGGAGTCGTAGCGCCACTCGGCACACACGTACAGGACCCCGTCGACGCCCTCGCCGAGCAGGATTGCGCTGGTGGCGTTGACGGTGCCGTAGTCGATGCCGATCCAGTGGCGGCGCATCTCCGGCAGGGTGTCGACGACGTGCTCGTCTTCATCCCACATGTCGTAGATGGCGCCCTCGGCCTGGACCCAAAGACCCAAGACGTTGCGCTTGTAGAACAAGCCGGTGTGCGTCGACTTGATGCGGGCCTTGTACTCGTCGTCGAGGCCCGGATTGTCGTCAAGCTGGAAATGCCACGACCTGAGGCGGGTCTCGCGTGGTCTGAGTAGGTAGTCGCGCCTGAGCCAGTGCGCGGGGTTGTCGGGGTTGGTCGTCCCGAAGATCTTGGATCCGGGGACGGAGCATCGGGCGGTGAGCTGGTCGACGAACGATTTGGGGAGCGTCGTCAGCTCGTCGGCGTACGCGCCCGCGCAGGTGAGTCCTCGTACCTTCGGCTCGGCCTGGGCGTCGTTGGCGCCCAGGGCGTGAACGGTGCGCCCCATGACGGTCGCCGTGGGTGCACCGCTGGTGTAGTGGATGTCCTGGGCGAGATCGCCGAACACATCGGGGTTCGTGAGCGGACCGAAAACGTTGCGGGCGAGGCTGTCACGCGTGCGGCCGACCATGACCAGTTCCCCGCCCGTGGGCGGGTCGGCGACGTACCCCAGCCACCGCAGGAGACTGGCGATCGTCTTTCCGGAACGAACGCTGCCTTCCCAGACGTTCAGGAAGGCTTCGGCCTCGATGATGCTGTCGATCTGCTTGGTGGACAGGGCAAGGTCAGTCCGCATCGTCGGCGGCCTCGCTGGCGTGGCGCTCGGCGTAGTTCCGGGCAAGTCCGTCCATGAGTCGGCCGATGACCGAACGGGACTGCTCGCCGGCCTCCTCGCGGGGCGGCGCCAACTTGAGGGAGCGGTCGAGGGCGGCCCCGGCGGTCGCCATCATCGTGCGGCGATCCGCGGGGGTCGGCTCGGGCTGCCACTTCTCGTCGTAGGTGTGGTCCTTGCCGCCCCACTCGAAGTACAGATGGGGCTGCGTCATCCGGCCGACCTCCCGTTCGGCGACGTCTTGCAGCGTGATGGCGAGTTCGGCGCGGCGCGCGGCGAGGTCTGCGCGGCGGACGCGGGTGGCGGTCTCGACTTCGGCGGCGCGGTCGAAGGTGAGCGGCGGGTCGAGATTCGCGGCGATCTTGGACACGGTCGAGGGGGAGCGGCTGATCTTCCGTGCGATGTCGTTGCGGCTCATGCCCTGGCCGTGGAGGCGGCGGACGTCCGTGCGGTCCTTGTCGGTGATGGGGCGCGCCATGGGGCTCACCTCCTGCCCGGCCAGGGGCCCGCAGGGGGGCATACAAAAGCGCCCCGCCGGGGGGATGGCGGGGCGCTGGTGTGGAGCGACTGTTTCCGGGCATGCCGGGGTCGCCTCGAACTTTAGGTCACGGAAAGGTCACGGCGCAAGTGGGTGTTGTGCGGGCGCGCGAGTAGGGCGGCGACCGGTCGTACGCTGATGTGCCGAGCGCACTACGCGGCCCCTACTGCGCCCGGCCGGGGCGTGCTGGCTGTGGTGCCCTGGGCGGCGGGCCGCACTACGCGCAGGTCAGCAGCGTGCGGGCGGTCGTGCAGATCGGTCCGCATCCCGATGCGCTGTGGTGCAACGCCCTCCGGGTACCGGCCGCTCGCCCACAGGTCGCGGTACCCGTGGGCGAGGAACGCGACGGCGTACCGGACGGCCTCCGATGTGCTCATGCCTGTTCGAGTGAGTACGGCGAGGTCGGCGTCGAGGTCGGCGTCGCGGCGGACGGTCAGGTTCTGTCGCCGGGCCTTAGTAGGCTTGACGTCAGCCATGGGGTGTCTCCCTTGGTGAGTCGGGCCCGGTCGGAACGTGCAAGGTTCCCCCGGGCCCGCGTCTGTTTGCGGGTTGGGTCAGTGGTTGAGCGGGGTGTCGCCCTCGCGGTAGTCGGTGGCTCGGGCCTCGTCGGGGTCGGGTTCGTCGTCGAGTTCGTCGGCGGTCCACCACACGCACACGCGGACATCCGTGCGGGCGAGGGCCACGTCGTCCCCCACCCGTTCCGCGAGGATGTGGTAGGCGAGTTCGGCGGCGGTGTCGGTCGTCTGGACGGTGCCGGAGTGGACCGGTTCCCACTGGGCGTCACCTGTGGCGCGGTACAGGACCCAACGGGCTTCCCATGGGTTGTCCCGGATCACCTGGTACGCGTGGCGGGAGGTGCACCCCAGTTCCCGGGCGATCTCCGGGGCGGCCATGCCGGGGGCGTCCTCTCCGTCCCCCACGTGGGCGGCGACGATCATTTCGGGCAGCGCCCGTTCCATGGCCTTGGCCACGCGGCGGATGAGCCCGGCCTCTGCCAGCGTGAGCGATGCGCCGGCCTGCTCGGCGATTGCGTCGCGCTCCTCGTGGGACTCGGCCTCGGCGTACCGGTCGGCGAGTTCCCGAAGGCCGTGCGCGGCCTCCTGGTTCGCGCGGCGCAACTCGGTGGCTTCCTCCATCTCGGCGAAGATGGCGAGCATCTTGTCGCGCAGTACGTCGGCCCTCGGGCGGTCGATCTCCAGCCCGCTGCGGGCGGCTGCGCGCCGGTTGTGCTCGCGTACGGACTTGGACAGGCCCGGCCCCGTCCAGCCCTTAGCGGCGGCCATGCCCTCGACTGCGGCGCGCTGGCCAAGCTCGGTGGTGGGGAACTTGGACGCGTCGGCGCGTTCGTAGTGCCCGGTGTTCCCCTGCTCGTCGGGGTGGGGCTGCTGCTCGTCGCTCATGGCTGCTGCTCCTGGTGGTGGTCGGGGCCCGCCCCACGGGCGCGGGGCGGGCGGTCGAGGGGTTACTCGGGCTGGTGGGCAAAGAGGCAATGCGACGACGTGAGCATGTCCTCGACCCTCCAGCCTCGGGAGGTCAGACGGTGGGCGAGGCAGTCAAGGGAGGCCCCGTGCCACCGGTCGTCGTGGCGGATGGTGCGCCCGGCCTCCAGCCAGTAGACGGCCACGCGCCGGCCCCCGCGCGGCTCGACCATGTACCCGCGTACGGCCTGCTCTTCCTGGGTCGGCGCGCTGACGTCGTGGTGGTCGGTGAGGCGGGCGACGGCGAGTCCGGACAGGGCCGCGCGGGTGGCGATCACGCGGGGGTGCATCGCGTTGCGCGGGGTGCTGCCCTCGGTGGCGCCCGCGTGCCTGACGATCACGCCCTCGACGACACGACGGGCCGGGGCCTGCTCGGGCGCCCCGTAGCGGGCGGCTTCGGCGGCCTTGCGGGCGTCCATCTCGGCACGCCATGCGGCGCGGTCGGCGGCGGCCTTGGCCTTGACCCGCTCGACGGCGGCGGGCGCGAACCGTGCGCGGACGATCAGCTTGTCGGGCTGCTCGGCGGGCTCGGCCTCCCTGAACAAGGCGCCCTGCTCGACGGGCCCCTCGACGGCGAACAGGGTGTCGGCGGCCTGCTGCTCGCCGATCCACTCGCCCCGCCACGTGCCCGCGTCGGCGTCGGCCTCGGTGACCAGGGCGGCGGCGTACAGGGCTTCGGCCTCCTCGACGGTGTCGACGGCGGCGGCGGCCTCCTCGGCGTGCTCGACGGCGTCGACGGCGCGGGCGACGGTGTCGAACGCGGCGGCCTCCTCGGCGATTGCCTCGACGGCCTCGGTGGGCGTGGTGTTCAGCGGCCGGGACTGAATGCAGAACGTCGACACTCGGCCGGTGTCGCGGGCGGTCTCAGCGGCGACGCGGTCGGCGTCGGCCTTGGTCGAGTAGGTGCCGATCAGCGTCCGCTTGCCGATCTTGCAGGCGCAGTTGGTGTGAACAGTGGTGATGGTCTCCGTGATGGTGCTGCCACCCCGACGGAAGGCGCGCGCGGCCACGCGGACGACGTCGGCCGGCGCGGCCTCGACGGGTGCCTCGGGCTCGGCGGCCGGGATGGCGGTAAAGGTGCCGCGCTGGTCGCACGGGGCGAGCAGGCCCTCGGCCTCGCACAGGGTCAGCAGGAAGCCCCAACGGGTGTTCCGGTCGACGTCGAGCCCCGCGGCCTCGTACAGGGCGGTGACGCGCTCGACGTTCCACTCGCCCCCCTCGTTCAGGACGGCGGCGCGCAGGAACGCGCGAGGGTCGACGGCCTCGACGATCTCGGCGACCTCGACGGCGGCGGCGGCCAGGGGGGATGCGGCGGCGAGCGACCGGGCGTAGGCGCGGGCCTCGGCGGCCTTGATGCAGCGCGCGCAAAGCTGCTGGCCACCCGTGGGCCCGTCGTTGTACTCGCTGACCTGACGCCCACAGAGCGTGTCGTCGGTGTTCGAGTAGTGGACGCGGCGGCCGGTGCCGACCTCGCAGTACCGGACCCCGGCGCGCTCGGCGAGGGTGGGCCCCTCGATGGCGCGGTCGGCGGCGACTTCCTCGGCGGCAACGCGGTCGGCCTGCTCGGCCTTGGCGCACGACTTGCAGATGCGGGCCGCGATCGGGGTGTTCGGCTCGTGCATGAGTTCGCGGCCGCAGTAGCTGGTGTGGGTGCCGGGGCGGGCGTAGTGGCCGGTGTTGCCGTAGCCGTGGGCGTAAGTGTCCATGGGGTGTCTCCCTTGGTGGTGGTCTGGTCCGGGGTGCAAGCCCGGGGGTGCTGGGGTGCAAGCCCAACAAGATCGACCGTAGCAGCAGTGAAGCCACTTCACAAGATGCTGTGAAGTGGCTTCGGTTGGTGGATTCAGTGTCCTGCGGTCTCCTGGCGCGCGGCGTACATGGCGACCCACAGGGCGACCAGGTCGGCGCCGCGCCACATCCGGCGCCCCCGGTCGAGCGGGGCCGGCGCCGCACACCCCTCGCCGATGGAGCACATCACCAGTGGCTCGCCCCCTGCCCGGGTGCGCGCCGCGAGGGTGCCCCCGCACCACGGGCACGGCTCGGGGAGATCGGTGGTGCGCCCGTCCCTGCCGAGTGCCCGCTCGACCGTACGGCGGGCCCGGGAGGCGACGGCCGCGGCCTCGTCGATCACGCGCGCCGGTACGGCGGTGAACAGGTCCCCGTCGACGTCCTCGCCCAGTAGCCGGCCCTCGACCCACACGGCGGCCCAATGCAGCCCGTACGCCCGGCTCCCGTGGCCGACGGCGTCCGCCGGCCCGGCGTCGCGGTGGTACGCGCACGTCCAGCGGGCGGGGTCGGCGGCGTCGGCCTCGTCGCGGATGAACCTGCCGTGCCGATCGCGGCCTGTGCGTACCGGGCGCTGTGCCTGGGCGGCGAGTTGGTCGGCGAGGTCGAACAGGTCGCGTTCGACGTCGAGGGCGGCGTCGAGGGCGGTCAGGTTCAGCGGGGCGGGGTGCTGGCGCAGGGTCAAGGGCGTGCGCCCGGTGGTCGGCTCGTCGTCGGCCTGGTGCTCGTCCTCGTCGGCCTGGTCGGCGAGGTGCCCGTCGATGTACGCGCGGGAGTCGCGCGGCGGCCACTCGGCGGCGGGCGGGCGGGCGATGGCGGCGAGCAGGTCGCCCCACTGCTCGCGGATGGCGAGCAGGTCATCGGCGGCTCGCTGCGCCACGGGGGCCGGCGCGGCCTGGGCGCGGAGCGTGAACGGGGGCGCGGACATGGTGGGTGGCTCCTGGTTCTGCCGGTCGGGGTGGGGCGGGGTGGGGCGGGGCGCGGTCAGGGGCGGGCGGCGGCGAGGGTGTGCTCGGCTGTATCGGCGCGCTGCTCGGCCTCGACGATGGCGGCCTCGGCGGCGCGGGTGCGGTCGTGGGCGCGCTGCATGGCGGACTGCTGGCCTGCGACGGTGCGGCGCAGTTCGTCGGCCTCGGTCAGTTCCGCGGTGACGTGTGCGCGCAGTAGGGCGGCCTCGGCGGCGCTGAGGGGTACGCCTCGCTGCGCCCGGTCGAGCAGGACGTCGAGGGACTGGCGGCGGGCGTCGCGGTCGGCGGCGCTCCTGCGGCGCTCGGCCATGGTGCGGCGGCTCACTGGCTGATCCCTTCGGCGCGGTGGCCGGTCGTCGAACAGGGCGGGCCCTGGGCGGGGTTGCTGCACTGGGCGCGGGTGAGGCGGAACAGGTCGCGGTCGGCGCGGGCCCGTGCCCGGCGGGCGGGGGCGAGGCGGGCGGCCCACACGGCCAGGGGGACGGCGGCGACGGCGGCGGCCAGGGTGAGCGCGGTGGTGTCGTTCATCGCTGCGCCCGGCGGGCGAGGCGGACGGCGGCGAGGTCGAGGACGTCGTCGACTGCGGTCCGGGGCGGGCTGTCGAGGCGGACCGCGTGGCTGCGCAGCATCGAGACCAGGTGCCGGCCTATCGAGGGCGCGGCCGGGCGGTCGGGCGCGAGGGCGGCGTCGAGCATGTTCGCAAGTTCGCGAGTGTGGTGGGCGAGGGCGTCGGCGGCGATTCGCGCGGCCTGGGTGGCGCGGTGGGGCCGGCTGAGTTGGGTGGTGAGCATCGCGTATGCCTCCCCCGGGAGCGCGGCGAGGGGCTGCTCGTCGGTCAGTTCGTCGGCGAGGTGGCGCAGCAGGGCGGCGACGGTGGCGCGCGGCAGGTTCGAGCGGACTTCGGGGCGGCCGTCGTTCGGCACGGTGATGATCAGGCGGTGGGTGTCGAGCGGGGCGGCGGCGAGGGGTGTGCGAGTCAAGGGGGTGCTGCTCCTGTCCGGGGTCGGGACGGTGGGTGTGCGGGGTGTCGGTTAGCACGGACGCGATGAACACCAGGGCGCCACCCGCGCGCGGGGCGGGCCGCGACCGGTCGCGCGGACCGGTCGCGGCGGGGGCTAGAAGGGGGGTTCTGCGCCTGTCTGGCTGGCCCATGGGTCGTGCGCGGGCTGCTGGCCGTATCCGCCGTTGTGGGGCTGCTGGCGGGCCTGGGCGTTGTTGCTGGCGCCGGTCTTGGTGACGGTGGCGGTGGCGTTCTTGAGGCTGGGGCCGACGTCCTCGACGTCCAGCTCGAACACGGTCCGCTTGACGCCTTCGCGGTCGTCGTACGTGCGCTGCTTGAGTCGACCGTGCACGATGACGCGGGTTCCTCGGGCGAGGCTTCCGGCGACGTTCTCGGCGGCCTGGCGCCATACCGAGCAGGTCAGGAAGAGGGATTCCCCGTCCTTCCATTCGTTGGTCTGGCGGTCGAAGGTGCGCGGGGTGGATGCGATGCGGAACCGGGCGACGGCGGCGCCCCCGGGCGTGAACTTCAATTCCGGCTCGTCGACCAGGTTGCCGACGACGGTGATAAGGGTCTCGCCTGACACGAAAGTGCCTGCTTTCGATCGTGAGTGAAACAAGAGGCTTTCGGATCATAGGTGATCCGTGATGGGTATGGGTGTGCGCTTTTTCCGGGCTGGGCGGGGCTAGCGGATCCCGCGTCCGTTGACGACGTGGCGGCCCCTGAGACGGCCGCGGTGGTCCGCTGCGGTCGGGCCCTGGGTCATGAGTCGCGCGTACGGGTTGGGCTCGTCGTCGGGGTCCTCGTCGGGCGCCGGCTGCGGGCTGGGTGCGCGGTTCACGCGGCCCCCTGCGCGTAGTGCTGGACGTGCGCGGCCTCGACGCGGGCGGGGTGCGGAACGGCCCGATCGGTGCGCCGCTTGCTGCCCTGCTGGCACGGCTGTCCGGCGGCGGCCCGGCACGGGTCCCACGGGCACCGGATGTTCAGCGGGTCGGGCTGTCCGGCGGCGGCGAGGCGTTCGCGCTGGGCCCGGGTCCGTCGCCATGGGGTGAGCTTGTCGGCGACCTCGCGCGGTACGTAGTTGTTCCCGACGTGTCCCTCGATGGCGGCGAGGCGGGCGGCGGCGAACTCGTCGCGGGCGTCACGGGTGCTGCCTCCGGTGAGTTCGCGGTACACGGCGGGGGTGGCCTGTCCGGTGGCAACGGCCTGCCGGGTACCTGCGAGGGCGGCCCGGTACGCCCTGGCGTCGTTGGGGTCGACGGGCGGGACGGGGTCGGTGTGCCGGCCGATGGCGTCGGCCTTGAACTTCTGCCAGGGGGCGCCTATGTCGCTGGGCTGGATGCGGTAGGGGCTGGTGGATATGTGGTGGTGGACGACGGCGGCGGCGTTCCAGTCGCGGCCGTCGGGGTGCGGGGCGGTCGCGGGGACGTTGACCAGGAGTTCGGCCCACTGGTCGAGGCGGTCCTCGGCGGCGGCCTGGTCCTCGGGGGTGAGGCGGGGGTCGAGGCTGACGGCGTAGGCGAGCAGGGCGGCGGTTTCGGTGCGGTTCATCGCTGGTGCTCCTGGGGGGTGATTCCGGCGGCGGTGGCGAACATGGCGGCGGCGGTCTGGGCGCGGCTGCGGCGGGGCGCGCGGTCGGCGAGGGGGATGACGTCGGCTCCGGTCCTGGGCGGCGGGACGGTGCCGGGTGCTGCGGCCGGCGCGAGGTTGAGCCATGCGCGCAGGAAGTAGCGGGCGTGGCTGATGTCGCGCTTGGTGGCGGCCTTGACGGCGACGGTGGCGAGCATGTCGACCCCGGAGCGCTTGAGCAGGGCGTCGACCTGGAGCCATTCGTTCGGGGTGAGGTTCCACGCGGGGTAGACCTCGGCGGCGGTGATCTTGGCGACCAGCTCGCGGGCGAACTCCGGGGGCACGCTGCTGGGCGCGCCTCCCTCCTTCACTCCTTCATTCACTCTTCCTATGGGTGAGTGATGGGGCCCGGAATTCGGGCCGGTAGGGGCCCGGTTCTCGGACCACAAAGCGTCTGCGGGGTCTTGGGCTAGGGGCCCGGGTTCCGGGCTGGTGGCGGGGGTCTTAGGGGCCCGGGAATCGGGCTGGTAGCTGTTAGGGGCCCGGGATTCGGGCTCCTGGGCTTCGGCCGTTTGGGGCTCGGAATTCGGGCCGGTAGAGCGTCGGTATCCGACGGCTCCGGGAATCACGTACCGGGCGGCGCGGCTCCCGGCGGCGGGCTCGTCGACGACCAGCTCGCCCGACTTGAGGGCGGTGGTCAGGGCGGCCTGAACGGTCGAGCGGGCGACGTTGACGCGCCGGACCATCTCGGTCATGCCCATGCGTACGCGGGCCGTGTCGTCGGTCGTGGCGTCGCCCAGGGCGAGCATGAGAACTCGTGCGTTCCCGCGCGTACGGCTGTGATTCCACACCCAAGCCTGAGCGTCGAGGGTCACGGGTGGAGCTCCTTCGGGTGGGGCACCCGGGGTGAGGGGCGCGGGCGCTGGCCTCACCCCGGGAAGGGGCGCGGGAGTCAGTACGGGCGGGTGATGGCGGGCTGGTGCTCGTCGCACCGCCACCCGCAGGGGTAGGGGCGGACCGTTTCTGCGGCGCACTGCGGATTCCCGTGCTCGCAGCGCGTCGGCTTCTTCGCCCGGCTGTTGCAGGCATCGCAGTAGCGGCGCCCGTCGGCCCGGTGGCGACCGTGTACGGCCTGGTCGTGGCCGCACGATGGCGCACGGTGCTGCACGCCCGTGATGCTGGCGAGGGCGGCCCGGTCGCGCTGGCGGGTCACCTGGTCGTCCACGTGGGACGGCTCGCAGCACCCGGGCCGGTCACACGACGGCCGCACCTGCCCGACGGGCGCGCGGCCCGTACGGACGA
Source organism: Streptomyces sp. NPDC006544 (assembly GCF_040611715.1). Taxonomy (NCBI): domain Bacteria; kingdom Bacillati; phylum Actinomycetota; class Actinomycetes; order Kitasatosporales; family Streptomycetaceae; genus Streptomyces; species Streptomyces sp. NPDC006544. Next base: position 31,806 of record NZ_JBEXOV010000073.1, read on the forward strand.
TGAACGCGGCCTGATGAGCCGTGTACGCCTTCCCGGCGAACTGGAAGCGTCCGACACCACGGCTGTTGACTCCGGCAATCCACACGCGGTGTCCCCGGTCCCCGGCGCGGCTACGTGCCTCGAACGCTGCGGCCAGTCCATCGGGGGCGGCGTCGACGGTGAGCTGTCCGGGGACGGCCGGGGCCGGCGGGGAGTTGAGCAGCCGGGCGGCCCGGTCGAGGGCGGCGGTGGTCACGGGGTCGCCTCCTCGGGCGCGGCGGTAAGGGCGGTCATGTAGCGGGTGAGGGCGCCGGAACGCCACGCCTGGCCCACCGCGGCCTTCCCGGTCTTCTTCCACACCAGGGAGTGCGTACGGGCGCGCACGGGCTTGATCCGGACCCCGGGAACGTCGTGGACCTCGCCCGTGTCCGGGTCGACGATCTGCGCGGCCTGGGCGGCTTCCATCTGGGCGATCAGCTCGCCGAGCTTCCACGGGCGGACCTCGCGGACAACGCGTGTTGTCGTCCAGTCCTGGTCCGGGTAGGTCTGCCGGAGCCAGCGGGCGAGGGCTTCCTCGTCGGTGACGACCGGGCCGGTCGCACCCGCCCGAAGGGAGATCGTTGCGACGGTCTCGCCGTCGGGCAGGGTGGCGACGACCCGCTCGACCCCGTCGCGTCGTGCGGCGACGTCGAGGGCCGCTTGCATCCGGGCGCGGACGTCCTTCTTGGCGGTCGCCACCCGGGCGGCGAGCAGGTCGAGCGCTGCCTCTTCGAGCGCGAGTTCGCGCAGCGTCGGGGCGGCCGGGTCGGTCTTGGCGACGGACTGCTCGCTCATGCCCCCGCTCCCCTCACCGCGTCGAGCAGGTCGTCGCGCTGCTCGCGCAACTGGGCGGGCGTCGCGGCGGCCGGCTGGACCTGGTGCCGGGCGGTGAACGCCTGGTCGGCCTCGGCCCGGTCGAGACCGGCGGACTTGGCCGCGTCGTACATCTCGCCGAGTGCGGCGGCGTGCTCCTGGTCCTCCTCGCCGGTCGCGGCCGGCGCGGGGGCCGGGGTGGCCTTGGCGCGCTTCTGCGCGGCGACGGCGTCGAGGCGGGCGAGGTAGTCGGCGGGCGCTCCGGCCTCGACGGCGGCGGCGCGCACCTTGGCGAATGCGGCCGGGGTCGGCGCGGCCGTAGCCTCGGCGAGGTAGTCGCGGCGCGGCGGTGCCTGCTGGGCCGGTGCCGGGGCGGGCTGCTGCTGCTCCCAGGGACCGGGCTCGGCGCGGTCGCTGCGGCGTACCTGCTGCTGCGGCTGCTGCTGACGCCCCTTGCGCTGCTGCTGGCGCTGCTGCTGCTGGGCGTACTCGGCGCGGTGCTCGGGCGTCGGCTGTACAGGGTGGTTGCGGTCGCCGTCGTCGATGCTGCGCCCGTCGACGGGCAGCATGAACAGGGTGAAGAGCAAGTATTTCAAGGCTGCGCTTTGAGCTTTGTTCGTGGACTTGTCCGCGAAGTCACTGGCCTCGCCCGGGACTTCGGCTATCAGGCAGTCACCCGCCGGGCCGTAGACCCGGTACCGCATGGTGATCGTGGTCCGGGTCATCTTCCCGTCGCGTACCTGCTGCTGCCCGGCGATCGTCGGCAGGATGAACACGCCGTGCGAGCGGAGCGGCCCGGCCATGGCCGACATGACGTCATCGATGCCTCGGAACTTGTAGTTCTGCTGCTCGTTCCGCTGGTTCTTCCCCACGGGCATGGTGTCCCGCATGACGGCGTTGATCGCAGCGAAGATCCGCGGTGCGTCGGCCGGGGCGCCTTCGGGGGCGGGCTCGTAGGTCGTGGGCGCGGGGGCGGGCAATGCGGCCGGGGCGCCGGTGACGGCCTCGATCAGGCGCGCGGCGAGTTCCGGCGAGACGCGCGGGTCGGTGAGCGGGGTGGGCAGGGTGGTGACGGTCACGGGCGCGGGTTCCTGTTCTTGGCGAGGCGGGTACGGGCGGCGAGCTTCGTAAGGCGGGTGGCGTACGTGATCGCGTCGTCCGGGGTGAGCAGGGCGTCGACCTGGGGGGCGCTGGGCATCTCGTCGAGCAGGGCGTCGCGGGTGCCGTCGGCCTGGGCGGCGCGGATGCACCGCTCGTACTCCGGCATGTCCTCGGAGCACTGGGCGAAGTCGAGGCGCATCACGTGGACGGCGTGGTCGGCGAGCAGCCGGCCGATTCCGTCGGGGTCCTCGGCGTAGGCGAGGGCGAGATCGTCGATCAGGGGGGCGATGCGCTCGGCGATCGGCCAGCGGACGGCGGTGCCGTCTGCGGTGAGCTGGGCGGCGATCATCGGGCGGCGCGGGGTAGCGTCGGGGGACACGTCTCTTGCTTCCTGTGGTGGGCGTGTGCGGGGCCGTTCCGGGTCGTGACCGGGGCGGCCCTTCGGCATTTCAGGCGGCGCGGTCGACGGCGGCGGCCTGGGCGGCGGCCTGCTCGGCGCGTATCTCGCGCTCGATCCGCCGCAGGACGAGTTCCTTGGCGGGGTCGAGCAGGCCGGCGGCGCGGGCGCGGTCCCGGCGTTCGCGGGCGGCGTCGAGGGCCCGGCGCGCGTTGATGAAGCACTGTTCGCGGGTCAGCAGCGGCTCACTCATGCGGCGGCCCGCCCGGTGAGCAGCGCGGCGGAGGTCAGGCCGTAGGTCCGCTCGATGGCGGCGAGCCCGGCAGGGCCGGGCGCGTTCCGGCCGGTGACCCACCGGTAGACCGACAGGTACGGCACGCCCATGCGCTCGGCCATGGCTGCGGGGGTGTGGTCGCCCCGGGCGCTCGCGGCGTAGATCAGGGCGTCAGACGCGAAAGACATGACTGTTCCTTCCCTGGCTTGAACTCGTTCTGTTCGAGCCATGGATGAAACATAGCACTGCTGTGTCACCCGTGAAACAAATTAGGAGTGCAACAGTTCGGTTTCGAACAACCTCGCCAGAACTGGACGTAACTGGTCAGTAGGGGTGTTCTTGGTTGCGGAGCGTGCGACGTCTGTTACGCAGGTGACAGGTGAGACCGCCCGCCGTAGACTGCCATCGAAAGGACGTTCGAAAGCGTTCCTTGGGGCGTCTAGGCGCCGAACGAGGGGTGGGGAGGGACCGGGCTATGCTCATGCCGAGTTTTTGTCGTGCTTGCCTTTCACGCGCGATACATTTCACGCATGACTCAAGATCGGCCGATCCAGCACACGCCTGCAACGTTCGCGGCCTGGCTCAGAACGATGATGGAGCGACGGGGTTACACCGGGGTGGGCTCGCAAGGGCGATTCGCTAAGGACGTGGGGATGCCGGGGGGCAATTTGTCCCGGATCCTTCGCGGCGTTGGCGGGCCCCCGGACATTCGAACTCTCGAACCCATCGCCAAGGCCCTGAACATCCCCCTCATTGAGGTCTTGGTACGGGCATCCGTACTCCATCAATCAGACCTCGACGACATCCACGAAGCCCGCCTCGACCCCACCCCCATTAGTACGGAGCGCGCGGCGGAAGAACTCGGCATCACCAGCCCCGAAGGCCGCCAGACCTTCGAGCGCATGGTTCAAGGGCTGCGCCTGATAGAGGCATCTGGCAGCGACACCAGCACACCGCGCGACCGCGCCAGCGGCTAGCACCACAGGAAGGCATCACCGCAATGATGATCACCCGCGAACGAATCACCACCACCGCAGCCGGGGCAACGCTCCTGGCGAGTGCCGCCCTGGTCGTGCAAGGCGCGACCAGCAACCCGCGCCCCGGGCGCGCGTGCACGGCGGTAAGGCTGGCGTTCGGCACCCTCGCGGCCGTGACCATCATCCGCAGCATCCGCGCACGGCAGCAGGCCGCCGCCACGGCCAACTCCCACCGTCGAGAGGGCTACCGGCTTGGACTCACCCACGCGGCACACGGGCTGCTTACCCCCGACCCGGACAGCAACGGCCAGGGCGCCACCGCACAGGACGCCACAGCCCATCTGTCCGCAGTTCCCTCGCAGCAGGCCGCCGAGGGACACACCAAGGGGAAGCCGCAGTGATCGAAACTGCAATACCAGCAACATTCCGCGGTGCCGACGACGAGGACGGAGAGCCCTGGCTCGCCTACATCCGCGTCAGCACGTGGAAAGAGGAGAAGATCAGTCCCGAACTCCAGCGGGACGCAATCAGCCAGTGGGCCCGGCGCACCGGCCGGCGCATCATCGGGTGGATTGAAGACCTCGACGTCTCCGGCCGCCATTTCAAGCGCAAGATCATGGCGTGCATCGAGCGCGTCGAGGCCGGCGAGGCACGGGGCGTAGCCGTCTGGCGGTACTCCCGATTCGGCCGCGACCGCACCGGCAACGCCATCAACTTGGCGCGACTCCAGCAGGCCGGCGGGGACCTCGAATCCGCCACCGAACCTATCGACGCATCAACGGCGATCGGCCGGTTCCAACGCGGCATGATCCTGGAGTTCTCGGCATTCGAGAGCGACCGCGCCGGAGAGCAATGGCGTGAGACCCACGACCACCGCCGCTACAAGCTCAAGTTGCCCGCCCAGGGACGCAAGCGCTTCGGGTACATCTGGCACCGCCGCTACGACCCCACCACCGGGACTCTCCAAGAGGAGAGGTACGAGCCCGACGAGGCCGTAGGCCCCGCGGTCGCCGACCTGTACCGCGCCTACGTCGACGGCGACGGATTCAGCAAGCTGTCCGGCCGGCTCAACGTCGAAGGCCACCGGACCACGCAGGGCCGCATGTGGCAGGCCGACACCCTCAGCCGCTACATGGACAGCGGTTTTGCCGCCGGACTCCTCACGGTCCACAACCCCGAGTGCAGGTGCCGCAAGACCGATGGGACGTGCAAGAACCACGTCTACATCCAAGGCGCCCAAGAGGAACTGATCGAGTTCGATCTCTGGGAGGCGTACCTACAGCGCCGCAAGCACGTCAAGGAGACGACACCGCGCTCCCGGGTCGGCATCTACCAACTCACCAGTCTCGTGAAGTGCTGCGGCTGCAAGCTGGGCACCAGCATGAACACCGGCCGCCGAGAAGGAAAGAACGTCGCGGGTTTCTCCTTCCGGTGCAGCATCCGAGCCAAGTCGGGTGCGACGGCCTGTGAGGGCATCCTCATCGAGCGGAAGATCGTCGAGGAGGAAGTAAAGGGGTGGCTCACCCGCGAAGCCTCAGACGGCATCGACACCGCGCCGCAGACTCACACGCCCGCACAGCAACGGGACCCCGGTAGGGAGGCCGCGAAGAATCTTGCAGCGCGAGCGCGCGCACAAGCCGAAGTCGACAAGCAGCGCCAGGCCCTCGCCAGGCTCCGAGCAGAACGCGCCGCGAACCCGGAGGACTTTGGCCCCGGGGAGTACGAGGAGACCGCCGACCTCATCCGGAAGAAGCGAGCCGAGGCGCAGGCACTACTCGACAGCACCCCGGAAACGGAGCCCCTGCCGGAACGGGAAAAGCTCATAACGATCGCCCGGGGGCTACTCAAAGAGTGGAAGTCCTTCGATGATGGCGACATCAACATGGTGTACCGGCAGCTGATTCGCCGCGTGGCCATCAAGCGCAATGGGCCCGGTCCGGAGAACCACGTGATCGAGGTTCACCCTCTGTGGGAGCCTGACCCTTGGCCGGCCCCGAAGAGAGCTACCGCCAGGTAGTGACATACCGAGTGGTACGTGCGCAGAATCTTCCCACCGTCGCGCCGTCGCGATGCCTACCGGGAGGCACTGTGCAGAGCACCATGCAGGACGTTCCGCTTTTGATCAGCCGGATCCTCGAACACGGCCGCACCATCCACGGGCAGTCGACCGTGACCACCTGGACCGGCGAAGCGGAGCCGCACCGCCGCACGTTCGCCGAGATCGGTAACCGCGCTGCGCGGCTCGCCAACGCTCTACGTGATGAACTGGGCGTCGAGCCCGGAAGTGTTTTGGCGACATTGATGTG
>NZ_JBEXOV010000074.1:0-37463 GCF_040611715.1 Streptomyces sp. NPDC006544
GCGGCGAGCCGGCCGCGCAGCAGATCGCCCATGGCGCGGGCGCGGGCCACCAGCTGTTCGTCCTCCATGACGGAGAGGACCGCGAGCCCGCCGCCACCGCCGCGCCCGCCGGCTCCGACCGGGCCGCCGCGCGGGCACCGGCCCGAGCGGCGTCCACGCACCGGATCTGCGCGGCGGCCGCCATCAGCGCCCACACCAGGAGCGCCGCGAACAACACCAGCGCCGGAATCACCAAGGCCGCCTCCGCCGTCACATATCCCCGGTCAGAACGGCGCATCGAGCGCCTTCCCGATGGTCGACTGCAGTGCCGTCGAGACGACTTCGCTCGTCACCACCTTGTACAGAACGGCCGCGAATGCACAGGCCGCGATCGTGCCCATGGCGTATTCCGAGGTCGACATTCCCGCATCTCCCCCACGCCCCTCCAGTGCCGCGCGCACACGAAACCAGATGATCCTCATGGCAACCTCCCGTTGATTCGACTTCTTGACGTGATCTCAGATGGTGATTTCAGATGCTCATTTCAGGTGCCCGCCAGGAGACCGGAAGCCATACCGATCACCACTGGCGCCACTCCCATCGCGAGAAATGCCGGGAGAAAGCACAGCCCCACCGGTGCGGTGACGAGAACCGCGGCCCGCTGCGCGCGGGCGCCCGCCTCCCGCGCCCGGTCCGCGCGAAGGACCGCCGCGAGCCGGGAGACCGGTTCGGCCGCAGGTGCCCCCGTGCGTGCCGAGCGCTCCAGGCATTCGGCGAGCGCACGGGCTCCCGGTATCCGCGCCAAGCTCCCCCACGCGGCGCCCGGTTCACCCCCGAGCCGCAGTTCCGCTCCGGCCGTCGCGAGCCGCTCGCCGACCGGCCCGCCCAGCGACTCCCCCACCACCTCCGCGGCGTCCACCGGTCCGGCTCCGGCCGCCAGGCACGCGGCCAGCAGATCCGCGGCGAAAGGCAGCTGACGCTGCACCACCCTCGGGTCCACCGCCACCGCTTCCTCGGACGGGGGCCGGCCGCGGCCCGTCCACCGCCGGACTCCGAAGGCCGCCACGCAGCCGGCCACGACACCGGCGAGCCCGCCGATCAGCACCCAGGCCGCCACCAGTGCCCCGGCCGCGGGGGCCCAGGCCGCCAGCGCGCCCCGCAGCAGGGGGCCGGCCGGCAGCGGGCTTCGCCGCGCGGCCTTCGCCGCGAGCAGGGCCTTGAGCCTGCGCCGGGCCGTTCGCTCCCGGATCCGCGCCGCCACCGCGGAGGCCGTGCACAGGGCCGCCGCCGTGAGACACAGCGCCGTCCCCAGGCTGTGGACCGTGAGGCCGTCCATCACCGCTCCCCGGCCCGGACGATCCGACGGCACCACAGCAGCCCCAGCGCCTCCAACAGCCCGCCCACCAGCAGGCAGCCCCACCCGACCGGCGTGTGCAGCAGCACCCGCAGCGGTTCGGCCCCCAGTCCGGTACCGATCGACAGGCCGGCCACCGGCAGCAGGGCCAGTACCGTCGTCGTCGATCTCGCGCCGGCCAGCTGGGCGCGCAGCGACTCCTCCCGGTCCCGCTCGGCCCGCAACGCCCCCTCCAGCCGGTCCAGTCCGGCGGCCAGCCCCGCTCCGCCGTCCACCGAGACCCGCCAGCAGGCGGCCATCGCGGCCAGGCCCTCCGCTCCCGGTTCCCGCGCCGCCTGGCGCAGCGCGCCCGGCACGTCGCCGCCGAAGGCCGCCGCGGCCAGCACCCCGGCCTCGGTGGCTCCCGGCCCGCCGGGGCCCGACACCGTCCGGCGCATCGCCGCGGTCAGCGCCTGGCCGGGCTGTGCGCCGGAGCGCAGCTCGCCCACCACCGCACCGCACAGGGCCACCACCTCGGCGGCCCGCGCCGACCGGGCCCGCGCCCGCTCCCGGGCGCGCAGCCACCGGCGCACCAAGGGGAGCGCCGCCGCACCCGCCAGCAGCGGGATCACCGACCCTCCCAGCAGCGCCAGTAACGCCCCGGCACCCAGGCAGGCCAGCTCCGGGCCGCGCGCGGCCCGGACCCGGACGGCCACGACCAGCCGCTCCCAGCGCACCGGCCCGCCCGGCGCCACGGGACCCGCTCCGGCCAGTACCGCCTTGGCCCTGCGGGACACCCGGTCGCCCCCGGCCAGCGCCCAGGCAGCCGCCCCGGCGCACAGCACCCCGGCTAACACCTGCACCGTTGCCGGCGGCAGGGCCGCGGGGCTCACCGGGCACCTCCGAGCAGCGGGCGCAGCCGCTCCCAGCCCCGCTCCCGTACGAAGCCCCGCGCGGCCCAGCGCAGGGCGGGCACGGTGACCACGAGCCCGGCGGGATCCCGCTCCAGCACGTGCACCTCGGCGACCCTGCGCCGGCCGGCCCGGTCCCGTACGAGGTGGAGCACCACGGTCAGCGCGGCGGCCAGCTGGCTGTGCAGGGCGGCCCGGTCGAGCCCGGCGGCCGTCCCGAGGGCCTCCAGCCGGGCCGGCACGTGGGCGGCGGCGTTGGCGTGGACCGTCCCGCACCCGCCTTCGTGGCCCGTGTTGAGCGCGGCCAGCAGGTCGGCCACCTCGGCCCCCCGGACCTCGCCGACGACGAGCCGGTCGGGCCTCATCCGCAGCGCCTGGCGGACCAGGTCGGCGAGGGTGACCAGCCCGGTGCCCTCCTGGTTGGCGGGGCGGGTCTCCAGCCGCACCACGTGCGGATGGTCGGGCCGGAGCTCGGCCGAGTCCTCGGCGAGCACGATCCGCTCGCCGGGGCCGACCAGTCCCAGCAGGGCGCTGAGCAGGGTGGTCTTGCCGGTCCCGGTGCCGCCGGAGACGAGGAAGGAGAGCCGGGCCTCGACCATGTCGCGCAGCAGCCGCTGTCCGCCGGGCGGCAGTGTCCCGGCCGCCACCAGTTCCTCGAGCGTGAAGGCGCGCGGCCGCACCACCCGCAGGGACAGGCAGGCCGATCCGACGGCGACGGGCGGGAGCACGGCGTGCAGCCGGGTGCCGTCCGGCATCCGGGCGTCCACCCAGGGCCGGGCGTCGTCAAGACGCCGTCCCGCCACCGCGGCGAGCCGCTGGGCGAGCCTGCGCACGGCCTCGGCGTTCTCGAAGGTCACCCCCGTGAGCTCCAGGCCGCCGCCGCGGTCGACCCACACCCGGTCGGGGGCCGCCACCAGGACGTCGGTGACCTGCGGATCGCCGAGCAGTGGCTCCAGCGGTCCCGCGCCGACCAGTTCGGAGCGCAACTCGGCGGCCACGCCGAGCACTTCCGAGTCGCCCAGCAGCCTGCCCTGGGCCCGCAGCACCGCCGCCACGCGCGCCGGGGTGGGTTCGGCGCCGCTCTCGGCGAGCCGCCGGCGCACGGCGTCGAGCAGGACCGCGCTCATGCCGTCACGCCCTGCGGGGAACCGAGCGCGCGCTGCCAGAAGCCGTCGCAGAAGCGGGCGAGCGCTCCCCGCCCGTGCGATCCCGGAGGCTCCCCCTCGGCCACCCGTCCGGGGAGTCCCACTTCGACGGGCACCTCGCCGGCCAGGGGTGCTCCCAGGAGTCCGGCGACGGCCTCCGCGTCGAGCCCGCCGGACACGCGGCCCCGTACGACCACGCGGACGTCCCGGGCGGCCATCCGGACGCCGGCCGCCACCCGGCCGGCGGCGGCCACCGCCCGCAGCTCGCCGGAGACCACCATCAGCACCAGGTCGAGCTGCGCGAGGACCTCGGCCACTGCCTCGTCGATCCGGCGGGGGAGATCGACCACGACCACCCCGCCCCGGCGGCGCGCGGCGGCCACCACCGAGCGCATCGCGGCGGGCGGCACCACGACCCGGTCGCCACGGTCCCAGCTGAGCACGCGCAGGGCGTGCAGCTCGGGCAGGGATTCCGCGAGGGCTCCGGCGGCGACCCGTCCCCGCGAGGCCGCGAAGTCGGGCCAGCGCAGGCCTTCCGCCGTTTCTCCCCCGAGCAGGACGTCCAAGCCGCCGCCGAGGGGGTCCGCGTCGATGAGGACGGTCCGCTCCCCCGCCCGGGCGGCCCGCAGGGCCAGGGCGCAGGCGAGGGTGGAGGCTCCGGCACCGCCGCTGCCGCCGATCACGCCGACGGTGAGGGCGGGCCTGCCGGCCCCTTCCACCACGTCGGCGATGCGGTCGACGAGCCGGCTCTCGGCGTCGGGGAGCGTCAGCACCTCCTCGGCGCCGATCTCCAGTGCCCGCTGCCATACGTGGGGGTCGTCCAGGTCCCGGCCGACGAGGAAGACCCCGTCCCGCCTGGGTGCTCCGCGGGCCCTGCGGGCGGCGTCGTCGCCGACCAGGACGAGCGGCGCGGACTCCCATCCGACGCCTGCGGCGCTCGCGCCACTGCGGTCATCACCCGCTCCGCTTTGCTCGGGCACCGCGTGCCGCACATGCGGCTCGGCTCCCGCGGCGGCGCACAGCCGCAGGAGGTCGTCGAGCAGCAGGGGGTCCTCGGTGATGATCAGCGGCCGCCCGCCGCCCGGCGGGGGCCCGCCGGCACCGGGATCCAGCCAGTCCCCGCCCGTCACCACCAGATCCCGGACTTCACACGACTTCGTTCCAGCCACGATCTCCGCCTCCTTCTCGACCGCATATCCAGCGCCGCGGACTTCGCGGCCGGAATCACCGTGCCGCGATCGGAGAAAAGAAGTGGATCTTGCTCGAAAACTGTGGACAACCCACCCTTGTGAATAACCCGCTCACCCCAACAGGTGAGTTCCGGAGCGCGCCGGAACCACTACGCACCGTCACGAGTTCAAGGGGGTGAGGGCCTTCGCCACGCAGGCCCCGGAAGAGGAAGGGGTCCTGAGGAATGATCACTTCGGGCCGAAGGCAGGGACGCGAACCGCGTCCGGACATGCGACGACCCCCGCCGGGGGGGAGAGCGGGGGTCGTCCCCACGGTCCGACTCGGGGGGGGGAGGAGCCAGACCGGGTTAGCACGGTCGCGAACGATCCGTGACTTCCATGGTGTACCCGAGAGGCCTCTCAGGCAAACCCACGCGCCGCACTTTACGCCGAATGGTGGGCGCATATGCTCGGGGCGTGGAAAACCAGCCCTTGCCGCACTCCGCGCCCCGTACCGCCGCCTTCTTCGACCTGGACAAGACGGTCATTGCGAAGTCGAGCACTCTGACGTTCAGCAAGTCCTTCTACCAGGGCGGCCTGATCAACCGACGCGCCGTGCTGCGCACCGCCTACACCCAGTTCATCTATCTGGCCGGCGGCGCCGACCACGACCAGATGGAGCGGATGCGGGAGTACCTGTCCGCCCTCTGCAAGGGGTGGAACGTGCGGCAGGTCCGGGAGATCGTCGCCGAGACCCTGCACGACCTCATCGACCCGCTGATCTACGACGAGGCCGCGTCCCTCATCGAGGCCCACCACACCGCGGGCCGGGACGTGGTGATCGTGTCCACCTCCGGCGCCGAAGTCGTCGAGCCCATCGGCGAGATGCTGGGCGCCGACCGCGTCGTCGCCACGCGGATGGTCGTCGGCGAGGACGGCTGCTTCACGGGCGAGATCGAGTACTACGCCTACGGACCGACCAAGGCCGAGGCCGTCCGCGAGCTGGCGGAGTCCGAGGGGTACGACCTCGCGCGCTGCTACGCGTACAGCGACTCGGCCACCGACATCCCGATGCTCGAGGCGGTCGGGCACCCCCACGCGGTCAACCCCGACCGCGCGCTGCGGCGCGAGGCCTCGGCGCGCGGGTGGCCCGTGCTGGTGTTCAACCGGCCGGTACGGCTGAAGCAGCGGCTGCCCGGGCTGTCGATGCCCGCGCGCCCGGCGCTGGTCGCCGCGGCGGCGGTGGGAGCGGCCGCGGCCACCGCCGGGCTCGTCTGGTACGCGAGCCGGCGGCGGGCTCTCGCAGCGGCCGCCTCGGCCTGACCCGGCCCTGCCCGAGCCATCCGTTCGGGCCCTCCGGCGCTCCGCCGGAGGGCGCCGGACCCACACGGGACCTACGGCGTCACGAATGTCCGATACGCCCTGGTGCGCACCGAAAAGCAAAGAAATATGGCCAGGGGTTCCGCTCCGCTCCGAAGCGGAGTACAAAGGAGTCAACGGCCCGCGAGACCAAAGAACATCCGAGAGGATCATCTTTAAAACGCAGTAAGGCCCACGGACCGAAGCATGAACGCCGAGCACCCACGCGACGTCGACCCGTCGATTACGGGCCAGCCGCACCAGGTAACGGGCAAAGTCCCCGACCTGATGGGCATTCATCGAGGACGCTTGGTAACTGGGCGTAAGTGCCAGCGGCGACACCTGAGCAGCACGGTGTCGCCGCAACCCATGTCCGGGAACTCCGCGCCCGCCGAGCCCTCGCCAGGAAGCCCGCCGCTCGGGCGCGGCTGGTCGGGCGCGGCTGAGCGGGAGCTCCCGCTCAGGCGGCGCCGCGCTGGAGCGCCTCGCACACCGCCGTCGATTCGCGGACTCCGAGTTCGATCGCCCGCCCGCAATGCGCGATCCAGGCCGACATTCCCTCCGGAGTCCCGGAGACGTAGCCCTCGAAGGCCTCCAGATAGGCCGCCCGCCCCTGTTCCGCGTGCCCGGCCTCCGCCGGGCAGATCGCCTTCGGGTCGAGGCCGCTGTTGATCAGCACGATCCGTTCCGCAGCCCGCGCCACCAGGCCGTTGTACGAGCCGAACGGCCGCAGGGCGAGCAGCTCGCCGTGGACGACCGCCCCCGTGATCAGAGCCGGAGCGGAGCCGCCCGCGATGATCAGCCGGGAGAGTCCGTCCAGCCGGCCCGCCACCTCCTGCGCGTCCGGCAGCGGCAGGTCGACCAGCGGTTCGTCGACCGGCTCGCCCGCCAGCCGCGGGCGGCCGACCACGTCGCCGTCGGCGGTGGAGCCCGACGCCACGAGGTGCAGCCGCGCCAGGACCCGGAGCGGCGACTGGCGCCAGATGCTCAGCAGCTGGCCCGCCTCCGCCGTCAGGCGCAGGGCGGCACCCACCGTGCGCGCCTCGGCCTCCGCGCCGAAGTCGCTCCGCCGGCGGACCTCTTCCAGCGCCCAGTCGGCCCCGGACAGCGCCGCGCTGCCGCGCGCGCCGCGCAGGGCCGCCTCCGAGGTGATCTCCGCGGCCCGACGGCGCATGATGCGGTGGCCGTAGACCCGGTCGACGGCCTTGCGTACGGAATCCACGGACTCGGCGACGCCCGGGAGCGCGCCCAGCGGGGCGAGCGGGTCGGAGGCGGCGGAAGCAGAAGCGCTACTCATAAGTAGGGAGCCTACGCACTGCTCCCCCATAGCACCGACCCCTCCTTGGAGTGGTCTTCTTCACTCGCCCCCACCACACACAGCCACGTACCCACTACGCTTGGTGAACATGAAGATCGCTTTCGTGGGGAAGGGCGGCAGCGGGAAGACCACGCTGTCCTCCCTTTTCATCCGCCACCTCGCCGCCAATGAAGCCCCCGTCGTCGCGGTGGACGCCGACATCAACCAGCACCTGGGCGCCGCGCTCGGGCTCAGCGAGGACGAAGCGGCCGCGCTGCCCGCGCTGGGCGCGCACCTGCCGCTCATCAAGGACTATCTGCGGGGATCCAATCCGCGCATCGCGTCCGCGGACGCGATGATCAAGACCACTCCGCCCGGCGCCGGCTCGCGACTGCTGCGGGTGAACGAGGACAACCCGGTCTACGACGCCTGCGCCCGCACGCTGCTGCTCGACGGCGACCCCGTACGGCTGATGGCCACGGGTCCCTTCACCGAGTCCGATCTGGGAGTGGCCTGTTACCACTCGAAGGTCGGCGCGGTCGAGCTCTGCCTCAACCACCTGGCCGACGGTCCGGACGAGTACGTGGTCGTCGACATGACGGCCGGGTCCGACTCCTTCGCCTCCGGCATGTTCACCCGTTTCGACGTGACCTTCCTGGTCGCCGAGCCGACCCGCAAGGGCGTCGCCGTGTACCGCCAGTACAAGGAGTACGCGCGGGACTTCGGGATCACGCTCAAGGTCGTGGGCAACAAGGTGCAGGGGCCGGAGGACATCGAGTTCCTCCAGGACGAGGCCGGCGAGGACCTGCTGGTCACCGTCGGGCACTCGGACTGGGTCCGCGCGATGGAGAAGGGCCGGCCGGCGGCCTTCGAGCTGCTGGAGGCCTCGAACCGGCTGGCCCTGCAGTCACTGCAGGACGCGGCCGACGACTCCTACGCGCGGCGCGACTGGGCGCGGTACACGCAGCAGATGGTCCACTTCCACCTGCGCAACGCGGAGAGCTGGGGCAACGCGAAGACCGGGGTCGACCTGGCCGGCCAGGTCGACCCCGGATTCGTCCTGCGGGAGCACCCGGAGGGCGGGCTGCTCAGTCCTCGCTCTGACTCGCCTCGGCCGGCTCCGCAGCCGGCTTGACCCCGGCGGGGGCGGCCGGCTTCGCCGGCGGCCCCGCCGTCAGGAACTTGGTCCAGCCCTCCTTCGGCGCCTCGCCGACGTCGAGGCCCCGCATCCACTCCAGCGTCTTCGGGTCCTGTGCGTCCAGCCAGTCCGCCAGCTCGCGGAACGGGACGCAGCGGACCTCCTTCTGCGTGCACATGGTCTTGATGGAGTCCTCGACGGCGTGCATGTAGGTGCCGCCGTTCCAGGACTCGAAGTGGTTGCCGATGATCAGCGGCGCACGATTGCCCCGGTAGGTCCGCTCGAAGGCCTTGTGCAGGCCGTCGCGCATCTGCTCGCCCCAGTACGCGTGCTGCGAGGGGTCGCCCTGGGTGGTCGTGCCGGACTGGTTCACGAGGTAGTTGTAATCCATGCTGAGCGTCTCGAAGGCGCGGCCCGGCATGGGTACCAACTGCAGCGGGATGTCCCAGAGGCCGTCCGTCTTCTTCGGCCAGATCTGCTTGCTGATGCCACTGGAGTCGTACCGGAAGCCCATGTCCTTCGCGGCCAGCATGAAGTTCTTCTGGCCCTCGAGGCAGGGGGTGCGGGCCCCGATCATCTCCTTGTCGTAGTCGAACGGGAGCGGCTGCATGCCCTTGAGGGCGGGCGAGTTGGTCTTCCAGTTCTTGACGAACGACTTCGCCTGGTTGATCTCGCTCTTCCACTCCTCGACGGACCAGGTGCCGACCCCGCCGTCGGGGCCGCAGAAGTGGCCGTTGAAGTGGGTGCCGATCTCGTTGCCCTCCAGCCAGGCCGCACGGACCTGGGTGGCGGTGTCCTTGATGCCCTGGGGGTCGCCGAAGCCGATGTCGGAGCGGCCGGAGGTGTGCTGGGGCGCGGTGTAGAGGGAACGCTTCTCCTCCGGGAGCATGTACACGCCGCTGAGGAAGTACGTCATGCGGGCGTTGTACTTCTTGCCGACCTCGCGGAAGTGCGAGAAGAGCTTCTGGCTGTCCTCGCCCGCGCCGTCCCAGGAATAGACGACGAACTGCGGCGGCTTTTCGCCCGGCTTCAGCTTCTCCGCCTTCCGTACGTTCGGCTGCGAGCCGGTGTAGGCGGTCGAGCCGTCGCCGATGAGCCGGTTGACGCTGCCGGGAGCCGGGGCTTCCGGGGCGCCGGCTCCCTTCTTCGCCGCCTGGCTTCCGACGGCCTGGCCGCCGACGGGCTTGGAGGTGCTGCACCCGGCCACTCCCAGGACCAGCGCCGTGACGGCCAGACCGCCGGCGATCTTCTTCGTGGCGGCCTTCTTCGTGGTGGCAGTCATCCGCCCACCTCTTCCCTCGCAGTTCCATCGCAGGACTTCCGCGCCGCAACGTCCCACGCGGTCCGTTTTTAGGAAGGTGTGACAAGCCGGACTAAATGCTTAATCACTCTTGAGCGCTAATTTCTAGGCCATTTGCCCGCATTAACCCCCACCACTCTTTACTCTCCATTACCGTTCATTTACCGAGTGTTGAGACTCCCGCCGCTTCATCCCTCCCCCGAGGAGACGGGACCCATGAAAGCCATTGCCCCTCCCCCCACCGCCGAAGACCTCCGCAGCGACCGCCGCGCCCTCCCCGCCGACCTCTCGGCCTCCATCGCCGTCTTCCTGATCGCCCTGCCGCTGTCCCTCGGCATCGCCCTGGCCACGGGCGCCCCCCTCCAGGCCGGGCTCGTCGCCGCGGCCGCCGGCGGGATCGTGGCCGGGCGGCTCGGCGGGGTTCCGCTCCAGGTGAGCGGCCCCGCGACCGGACTCACGGTCGTCACCGCCGAGTTGATCCAGCACTACGGGTGGCGCACCACCTGTGCCATCACGGTGCTCGCCGGCTGCTGCCAGCTCGCCCTCGCCGCTTTGCGGACCGCCCGGTCCGCGCTGGTGGTGAGCCCGGCGATCGTCCACGGCATGCTCGCCGGAGTCGGCGTGACGATCGCGCTGGCCCAGCTGCACATCGTGCTCGGCGGCACCCCGCAGAGCTCCGCCGCGGCCAATGTCCGTGGGCTCCCGGCCCAGTTGGCCCATCTGCACCCCGCCGCCCTGGGCGTCAGCGTGCTCACACTGACGGTCCTGCTCTGCTGGCCTCGGCTGCCGGGCCGGGTGGGCGGGGCCCTGCGCAGGGTGCCGGCAGCGCTGGCCGCCGTCGCGGTGGCCACGGCGTTCGCCGCCCTCACCGGGCTCAGCCTGCCCCGCGTGGACCTGCCGTCCTGGCGCAGCCACGCACTGCCCGAACTGCCCGACGGTCCGGTTCTCGGCATCGTGGCCGCCGTGCTGACCGTCACCCTGGTCGGCAGCGTGGAGTCGCTGCTCTCGGCGGTCGCCACCGACAAGCTGATCGCCGCCGAGCGCGGCACGGGCGGGCGTCCCGCGCGGGCCGACTTCAACCGCGAACTACGCGGCCAGGGTGCGGCGAACATCGTCTCCGGGGCACTGGGCGGGCTTCCCGTCGCCGGAGGCGCCGTCCGCAGCATGGCGAACGTCAAGTCCGGCGCGGTCAGCCGCCGGTCGACCATGCTGCACGGGCTCTGGGTCCTGCTCGCGGCCGGACTGCTCGTCCCCGTGCTCGACCTGATCCCGCTCGCCGCGCTGGCCGCCCTGGTGATGGCGGTGGGCATCCAGATGGTGAGCGCCACGCATCTGCGCACGGTGACCCGCCACGGTGAGATCCCGGTCTACGCGACGACCATCGCGGCCGTGGTGCTCGGCGGGGTCCTGGAGGGCGTCGCCATCGGCATCGCGGTGGCCGTCGCGCTGGCCCTGCACCGTCTCGCCCGGACGCGGATCACCATCGAACGACTCGACAGCGGGGTCCACCGGGTGTGGGCGCGCGGACAGTTGACCTTCCTCGCGGTACCGCGGCTGAGCCGGGTGCTGAACCAGATCCCGCACACGGGGCACGCGGTCATCGAGCTCGACGGCTCGTTCATCGACCACGCCGCCTACGAGACGCTCCAGGACTGGCAGGAGTCCCATCTGGCCCACGGGGGCTCGCTGGAGATCACGGGCCGCTCGGGGGCCAGGATCGCCGAGGCCGAACCGGCCCGGCGGGCCGAGGACCCGGAGCGGGAGCACCGGGGCGGGCAGCGCGGCGACCACCACTGCTGCCGGCCCTGGACGCCGTGGCAGAACCACTGCGACCACCGCGCCGTGGCTCCCCGTACCGCTCCCGAGCCGCCCGCGTCGCCCGCCTCGTCGGAGGTACCGGGCGCGTCGGAGGCGTCGGAAACGGCAGGGGCGTCCCAGAGCGCGGTGTCGCCCCCGGCGCGCGCCGTACCGCACGCGCCGGCCCGCCGTCGCGGCGCCGGCCAACTGGCCAACGGGATCAGCGCCTTCCAGCGGGACACCGCCCCGCACGTCCGGGACGAGCTGGCCCGGCTGGCCCGCGAGGGGCAGCGGCCCTCGCAGCTGTTCCTCACCTGCGCGGACTCCCGCCTGGTGACGAGCATGATCACGGCGAGTGGCCCCGGAGACCTGTTCACCGTGCGCAACGTGGGAAATCTCGTCCCCCTGCCGGGCGCGGAGTCCACGGACGACTCGGTCGCGGCGGCCATCGAGTACGCGGTGGACGTCCTCCAGGTCGACAGCATCACCGTCTGCGGGCATTCGGGCTGCGGGGCCATGCAGGCGCTGCTCAATTCCTCGCCCGGGGCGCCGATGACCCCGCTGCGGCGGTGGCTGCGGCACGGGCTGCCGAGCCTGGAGCGGATGGCCAGCCGCCATCACGCCTGGGCCCGCATCTCGGGCCGGCTGCCGGCGGACGCCGTGGAGCAGTTGTGCCTGACCAACGTGGTGCAGCAGCTGGAGCACCTACGGGCCCACGAGTCGGTGGCCCGCCGGCTGGCCGAGGGCACGCTGGAGCTGCACGGGATGTACTTCCACGTCGGCGAGGCGCAGGCATACCTGCTGTCGGACGGGGAGGACTTCTTCGACTGCCGGGTCTTCGACACCGTCGGCGCGGGCGCGCTGCCCGTCTGACGCCCTCCTGCCGGATCAGGACCGTCGCCGGGCGGGGTCTCCACCCGGGCCGGTGACGGCCTGATCCGGCCATCACCCCGCCCGTCCGCGCTCCCGGGCCGGGCGGGGGCGCGTGAACCGATACCCTCCCCTATCCGTGCCACCGGATGGCCCCTTTCCGCACCCTGCAGCGGGAAGGGGCCACTCGCGCGTGGGCCCAGCCGCCGGATAATAGGTCTACACCAATTTTCGGCAACCCCTTGTCACCTGGGCCATTGACTGATGAGCTATGCCCGGGGACACAACGGACACCCTGGGAAAGGGAGATGTCGTGAGCAACGAAAGCCTGGCCAACCTGTTGAAGGAGGAGCGCCGATTCGCTCCTCCTGCCGACCTGGCCGCCGCTGCCAATGTGACAGGGGCTGCGTACGCACAGGCCGACGCGGACCGGCTGGGCTTCTGGGCCGAGCAGGCACGGCGGCTGAGCTGGGACACCGAGCCCACCGAGACGCTCGACTGGAGCAATCCGCCCTTCGCGAAGTGGTTCGCGGACGGCAAGCTGAACGTCGCCTACAACTGTGTGGACCGCCACGTCGAGGCCGGCAACGGCGACCGCGTGGCCATCCACTTCGAGGGTGAGCCCGGCGACAGCCGCTCGATCACCTACGCCGAGCTCAAGGACGAGGTCTCCAAGGCCGCGAACGCCCTGACCGAGCTGGGCGTGCAGGCCGGCGACCGGGTCGCCGTCTACCTGCCGATGATCCCCGAGGCGGTCGTCGCGATGCTCGCGTGCGCCCGCGTCGGCGCCGCGCACTCCGTCGTCTTCGGCGGTTTCTCGGCCGACGCCGTGGCCTCCCGCATCCAGGACGCCGACGCCAAGCTGGTCATCACCTCCGACGGCGGCTACCGCCGCGGCAAGCCTTCGGCCCTCAAGCCGGCCATCGACGACGCCGTCGCCAAGTGCCCGCAGGTCGAGCACGTCCTCGTGGTGCGCCGCACCGGCCAGGACACCGCCTTCACCGAGGGCCGCGACGTCTGGTGGCACGAGATCGTCGAGCGGCAGTCCGCCGAGCACGCGCCCCGCGCCTTCGACGCCGAGCACCCGCTCTTCATCCTCTACACCTCGGGGACCACGGGTAAGCCCAAGGGCATCCTGCACACCTCCGGCGGCTACCTCACGCAGGCGGCGTACACCCACCACGCGGTGTTCGACCTGAAGCCGGAGAGCGACGTCTACTGGTGCACCGCCGACATCGGCTGGGTCACCGGGCACTCCTACATCGTCTACGGTCCGCTCGCCAACGGCGCCACCCAGGTGATGTACGAGGGCACGCCGGACACCCCGCACCAGGGCCGGTTCTGGGAGGTCGTGCAGAAGTACGGCGTCACCATCCTCTACACCGCGCCCACCGCGATCCGCACGTTCATGAAGTGGGGCGACGACATCCCCGCGAAGTTCGACCTGTCGAGCCTTCGCGTCCTGGGCTCGGTCGGCGAGCCGATCAACCCCGAGGCCTGGATGTGGTACCGCAAGAACATCGGCGGTGACCGCTGTCCGATCGTCGACACGTGGTGGCAGACCGAGACCGGCGCCATGATGATCTCCCCGCTGCCGGGCGTCACCGCGACCAAGCCGGGCTCGGCCCAGCGCGCGCTGCCCGGCATCGGCGCCACCGTCGTGGACGACGACGGCAACGAGGTCCCCGACGGCGGTGGCGGCTACCTGGTCCTCACCGAGCCGTGGCCCTCGATGCTGCGCACCATCTGGGGCGACGACCAGCGGTTCATCGACACCTACTGGTCCCGCTTCCAGGGCAAGTACTTCGCCGGCGACGGCGCCAAGAAGGACGACGACGGCGACATCTGGCTGCTCGGCCGGGTGGACGACGTGATGCTGGTTTCCGGCCACAACATCTCGACCACGGAGGTCGAGTCCGCGCTCGTCTCGCACCCCGCGGTCGCCGAGGCGGCGGTCGTCGGCGCGAACGACGCGACCACCGGCCAGGCCATCGTGGCCTTCGTCATCCTGCGCGGCAGCGCCTCGGAGACGGACACCCTGGTCGCGGAGCTGCGCAACCACGTGGGCGCGACGCTCGGCCCGATCGCCAAGCCGAAGCGGATCCTGCCGGTGCAGGAGCTGCCGAAGACCCGCTCGGGCAAGATCATGCGACGCCTGCTGCGCGACGTGGCCGAGAACCGCGCCGTCGGCGACGTCACCACGCTCGCGGACTCCTCGGTCATGGACCTGATCCAGAGCCGGCTGCCGGCAGCCGGCAGCGAGGACTGAGGTCTCGGAGACCGGGCGATGAGGGGCATCCGGCGCACCGCGCCGGATGCCCCTTTCGCACTTAAAGTGATGATCGCCGGATATACCCCTGCGCGCGCCCTGTAAAGTGCGAGGAACGCAAAGTCTTACTCCACAGGGTGCGCCGGGAAGTCTGGTCGGCAACGTGCTTCGCCATGCCGTCCAACCACCCCGGAGGTGCCCCCCGTGGCCGCGCCCAGCCCCACCGACCAGCCCAGGCGCAAGTTCCTCGGCCTCCTGTCGCTGCCCGAGCGCCGCTTCGTGGCCGACGCGCTGCGCGCCGAGACGGTGGGCGGCGTACTGCTCCTCACGGCCGCCATCGCCGCCCTCATCTGGGCCAACGTCCCCGCCCTCGCGGACAGCTACGAGAGCGTCCGCTCCTTCCACATCGGGCCCGCCTCCCTCGGACTGGACCTCTCCCTCCAGCACTGGGCGGCCGACGGCCTGCTGGCCATCTTCTTCTTCGTCGCCGGCATCGAGCTCAAGCGCGAGCTCGTCGCGGGTGACCTGCGCGACGCCAGGGCGGCCGCCCTCCCGGTGATCGCCGCCGTCTGCGGCATGGCCGTGCCCGCGCTGGTCTACGTACTGACCAACGTGCTCGGCAACGGCTCGACGGACGGCTGGGCGGTCCCGACCGCCACCGACATCGCCTTCGCACTCGCCGTCCTCGCCGTCCTCGGCACCTCTCTGCCGTCCGCGCTGCGCGCGTTCCTGCTGACCCTGGCCGTCGTCGACGACCTGTTCGCCATCATGATCATCGCGGTGTTCTTCACCAGCGACATCAACTTCCTGGCACTGGGCGGGGCCGTCGCTGGCCTGGTCCTCTTCTGGTTCCTGCTCCGCGTGAACGTCCGCGGTTGGTACGTCTACATCCCGCTCGCCCTGGTGATCTGGGGCCTGATGTACAACAGCGGCGTCCACTCCACCATCGCCGGCGTGGCCATGGGCCTCATGCTGCGCTGCCACCGCGTCGAGGGCGAGCGGCAGTCCCCCGGCGAGCACATCGAGCACCTGGTGCGGCCCGTCTCGGCCGGTCTCGCCGTACCGTTCTTCGCCCTCTTCTCGGCCGGTGTGTCCCTCTCCTACCAGTCCATCGGCCAGGTCTTCACCCGGCCCGAGACCCTCGGCGTGGTCCTCGGCCTCGTCGTCGGCAAGACGGTCGGCATCTTCGGCGGCACCTGGCTGGCCGCCCGCTTCACCAAGGCCGAGCTCAACGACGACCTCGCCTGGCCGGACGTCTTCGCCGTCGCCTCGCTCGCCGGCATCGGTTTCACCGTCTCGCTCCTGATCGGCGAACTGGCCTTCGCCGACGATCCGGTCCTCACCGACGAGGTCAAGGCCGCCGTTCTGATCGGCTCGCTCATCGCCGCCGTCATCGCGGGCATCCTCCTCAAGATGCGCAACCGCAAGTACCGGGCTCTCACCGAGGACGAGGATCGCGACGAGGACCTCGACGGCATCCCGGACATCTACGAACAGGACAAGCCGGACTACCACCTGCGGATGGCGAAGATCTACGAGGCCAAGGCCGCGGAACACCTGCGCAAGGCCGAGGCGGCCGCGGGGCGCGCCACGGAAGCCGCGGGCGGGTCCAGCGCCGACGGCGGCCGTCCGGCATGATCTGACTTGACGGAGGACACAGCCGTCACCGACGGACGACAGAGGGAGAGAGCGATGAGCGCAGTGGACCAAGGGGCTCCAGGAGCCGAGCGCACACTCGGCCAGCTGGTCGCCTCGGCCACCGCCGAGATGTCCGCCCTGGTGCACGACGAGATCGCCCTCGCGAAGGCGGAGATCCGTCAGGACGTCAGGCGGGCGGCCGTCGGCGGTACCGCGATCACCATCGCGGGGGTGTTCGCCCTCTTCGCCCTCCCGGTGCTCAGCTTTGCCGCGGCGTACGGCATCCACAACCTCGGGCTCGGGCTCGCCTGGTCGTTCCTGATCGTCGGTGCGGCGTTCCTACTGCTCGCGGGCCTGCTCGCGCTGATCGCCGTGGCGAAGTTCAAGAAGGTCAAGCCGCCGGAGAAGTCCATCGCCTCGCTCAAGCAGACCGCCGCGGTCGTCGGGACGGTCAAGCCGCACGAGCGGGCGGTCAGTGACAAGGCCGTGGGTGTGGCACGCTCGTCTTCATGACAGCGCCCTCCCCGGATTCCGGTACGTCCGGCGCCTCCGGCACCCCCGGTACGCCTCCCACCGCCGCCTCGGCGATACGGATCGGCCTGCCCGGCGGGCGCGAGGTGACCCACCGGGACGTCGCGGCCAACGGGGCGCGCTTCCACGTCGCCGAACTCGGTGACGGCCCGCTGGTGCTGCTGCTGCACGGTTTCCCGCAGTTCTGGTGGACGTGGCGGCACCAGCTGACCGCTCTCGCCGACGCCGGGTACCGGGCCGTCGCGATGGACCTGCGCGGGGTGGGCGGCAGCGACCGCACCCCGCGCGGCTACGACCCGGCCAACCTGGCGCTCGACATCACCGGGGTCGTACGGTCCCTCGGCGAGCCGGACGCCGCCCTCGTGGGGCACGACCTGGGCGGGTACCTCGCCTGGACGGCGGCCGTGATGCGTCCCAAGCTGGTGCGCCGGCTGGTGGTGTCCTCCATGCCGCACCCGCGCCGCTGGCGCTCGGCGATGCTGTCCGACTTCGGCCAGACCCGGGCCAGTTCGCACATCTGGGGCTTCCAGCGGCCGTTCGTCCCCGAGCGGCAGCTCGTCGCCGACGACGGGGCGCTCGTCGGAGAGCTGATCCGGGACTGGTCCGGGCCCCGGCTGCCCGACGAGGACGACGTCAGCGTGTACCGGCGGGCGATGTGCATCCCGTCCACGGCGCACTGCTCGGTCGAGCCGTACCGCTGGATGATGCGGTCCATGGCCCGGCCCGACGGCCTCCAGTTCAACCGGCGCATGAAGCGGCCGGTGCGGGTGCCGACGCTGCACCTGCACGGCTCGCTCGATCCGGTGATGCGGACGCGGAGCGCGGCGGGTTCCGGCGAGTACGTCGAAGCCCCGTACCGCTGGCGGCTGTTCGACGGGCTGGGGCACTTCCCGCACGAGGAGGACCCGGTGGCCTTCTCGACCGAACTGGTCAACTGGCTGAAGGATCCCGAACCCGACCGGTGAAGCGGGGCGGGCCGCGTGGGGGCCCCGGCGCGTCCCGGCGCCGCGGCGGCGTCGCACGGCCACACCCCGAAGGCGCACCCGGGTCGGCCCGGCTGGGCCAGTGGCTCATATGACAAGCATTCAATTGCCTGCCGCATAGGCCAATTGGCCGCCTCCAGGGCGATTACGGACCTTGGGGCCCGGGCACAGCTCGGAGTATGAGCTGGACGCACGACTACGGTGACACCGCACACGAAAGCCGCTCGACGGTCACGCCGGGCACGCACAGGGGGCACGGCCGCGAAGGCCACGACCTCCGACTCGGGATTCCGCGCATCCTGCGCCGGCGGGCCCGCTGGGTGTCCGCCCGGCTGCGGCACCAGCGCACGTAGGCGGCCCGGCGGCGCAGGGCCCCTCCCGGCCCAGGGCCGGGAGGGCCCAGGGCCGCAAGGTCGGCCGGACGGTCGGCCTAGAGGGCGCAGCCCTGGCTGTCGACCCGCTGGTTCGCCGTCCTCCCGATCCTGATGTCGTCGCGGATCTCGTCCGCCGTCAGGGCGTATCCGGTGTTGGGGTCGTCGAGGGACTTGGCGAAGACGACCCCGTACACCTTGCCGTCGGGCGTCAGCAGCGGACCGCCGGAGTTGCCCTGGCGGACCGTCGCGTACAGCGAGTAAACGTCACGCCGCACGGTGCCCCGGTGGTAGATGTCCGGACCGTTGGCGTTGATCCGGCCGCGGACGCGCGCCGCGCGGACGTCGTACCCGCCGTTCTCCGGGAAGCCCGCGACGATCGCGTCGCTGCCGCTCGCCGCGTCCTTGTCGGTGAACTCCAGCGCGGGCGCCTTCAGCTTGGGCACGTCCAGGACGGCGATGTCGCGCTCCCAGTCGTAGAGCACGACCTTGCCGTCGTAGAGCTTGCCCTCGCCGCCGACCTGCACGGTAGGCTCGCCCACCCCGCCGACGACGTGCGCGTTGGTCATCACCTTGCCCGGCGCGAAGACGAAGCCGGTGCCCTCCAGCACCTTGCTGCACGCGGGCGCGGTGCCGACGACCTTCACGATCGAGCGCTTGGCGTCCTCGGTCACGGGGGTGCGCTCGAGCAGCGGGTCGGGGGCCCTGACCTCGGTGATGGGCTCGTTGGAGAAGGGGCTGAAGACCTGCGGGAAACCGTTGCGGGCGAGGGTGGTGCTGAAGTCCGAGAACCAGGTGTCCGCCTGCGCCGGCAGCACCCGTGAGACCCCGAGGAGCACCTTGGAGTTGCGGACTTCCTTGCCCAGCGTGGGCAGTGACGTACCGGCGAGCGCGGAACCGATCAGCCACGCGACCAGGAGCATCGCCACCACGTTCACCAGCGCGCCGCCCGTCGCGTCGACCGCGCGGGCCGGGGACCAGGTGATCTGGCGCCGGAGTTTGCTGCCCAGGTGCGTGGTGAGCGCCTGCCCGACCGATGCGCAGATGATGATCACGACCACGGCGACGACGACGACCGTGGTGGACACCTGGGTGCCGTTGTCGGTCACCTGGTCCCAGACCAGGGGCAGCAGGGACACGGCGGCGAGACCACCGCCGAGGAAGCCGATCACCGACAGGACGCCGACGACGAAGCCTTGGCGGTAGCCGACGATCGCGAACCATACGGCGGCGAGCAGCAACAGGATGTCCAGCACGTTCACGTGGGTCACCGTCTCATGCACTCCAGTCGAGCGGGACCTGCCGTGACCGGTCCCACGGGAGCTCCCAGCCCGCGAAGTGCAGGATGCGGTCGATCACTCCGGCGGTAAAACCCCAGACCAGAGCCGATTCGACGGTGAAGGCCGGGCCCTGGAACCCGCCCGGGTGGACGACGGTGACACGGTGCCGCGGGTCCGTGAGATCGGCCACGGGCACCGTGAAGACGCGCGCGGTCTCGGCCGGGTCGACGGCGCCGACCGGGCTGGGGGACCGCCACCAGCCCAGCACCGGGCTCACGACGAACCCGCTGACCGGGATGTAGAGGCGCGGCAGCACGCCGAAGAGCTGGACCCCGGCCGGGTCGAGACCGGTCTCCTCCTCGGCCTCGCGCAGGGCGGCGCGCAACGGGCCGGTGGTGTGCGGGTCGCCGTCCACGGGGTCGAGGGCGCCCCCGGGGAAGGAGGGCTGGCCGGGGTGCGAACGCAGGGTGCCGGCGCGCTCCATGAGGAGCAGCTCGGGGCCCCGGGGACCCTCGCCGAAGAGGATCAGCACGGCGGACTGGCGGCCGCCGCCGTCCTCGGGCGGCAGGAACCGGCTGAGCTGGGTCGGCCGGACCGTCCGCGCCGCCTCGACGACGGGATCCAGCCAGCCGGGCAGGCCCTGGACGGAGAGTTCGATGCTCCCCGCGCCGAGGCGCGGGGCCTGGCCGTGGCCCTGCTTCGGCGGCGTGGCCGTCTCCGCCACGCTCTCGTCCCGCGTACCGCGCGTCATAGGCACCCCTGCTCCGTGCTCGTCGCCGCCACCGGGACAACGCCGCCCCGGGCCGGATTGGTTCCTCCGCGGACCCCGCTCAGGACGCGGCGGGGCCGGCGCCCAGCGGCGGGGCCGGGAGGCCCGGGTAGTCCGGCGGCGGGCTCAGACGCTGTCCGGGCCGGCCGCCCTTCTCGTACTTCAGCAGCTTCGCCGCCTTCTCGGGGTCGGTTTCGCCCTCCCCGTAGGCCGGGCAGAGCGCGGCGATCGGGCAGGCGCCGCACGCGGGCCTGCGCGCATGGCAGATCCGGCGGCCGTGGAAGACGACGCGGTGCGAGAGCATCGTCCACTCGCTCTTCGGGAAGATCGCGCAGATCTCCGCCTCGACCTTCTCGGGATCCTCCTGCTCGGTCCACTTCCAGCGCCGCACCAGCCGGCCGAAGTGCGTGTCGACCGTGATGCCCGGCACCCCGAACGCGTTGCCGAGGACGACGTTCGCCGTCTTGCGGCCGACGCCGGGAAGCGTCACCAGGTCCTCGATCCGTCCCGGGACCTCGCCGCCGAAGTTGTCGCGCAGCGCCTGCGAGAGGCCGAGGAGGGACTTGGCCTTGGCCCGGAAGAAGCCGGTCGGCCGGATGATCTCCTCCAGCGCCTCGGGGGCGGCCGCGGCCATGTCCTCGGGGGTGGGATAGGCGGCGAAGAGGGCCGGGGTCGTCTGGTTCACGCGCAGGTCGGTGGTCTGCGCGGACAGGACGGTGGCCACCAGCAGCTCGAAGGGGTTGCGGAAGTCGAGCTCCGGATGGGCGTACGGGTAGACCTCCGCCAGCTCGCGGTTGATCCTGCGCGCCCGCCGCACCATCGCCAGGCGACTCTCGGGCGCGGCCGCCGCGGCCTTCTCGACCTTGATCTCTGCCATGCCTCGAAGGCTACGCCGGACGGCCCGCCGCCCGTGGCCGGACGGGACGTCGGGTCGATCACGGGTTTCTTGGCCGAAACTTTGCCCTGAAGGGGACCGGACCGCGCCCGGAGGACCTAAGACTGGGGCTGTTCGCCCACGGCGGAATTTTCGGGGGCCGTCACTCCTTCGAACCCCTTGGCCTGTGCTCCCACCGGCCTGTTGGACCCACGGCGGCCTCGGGAGCGAGGACCCACAACCGTCGCGGACCTCAGGTAACACCGCCCCGACAGCTCCCTCGCCGCACAGCACACCCGTCCGTCCGGCATCCTTGTGATGAACGTGATTGATCGCACTGTTTGAGCCGTCCGGCAAAATGGGGGAGCGATCCCCCTGGCTGGTCGACATAGGAGAGAGACTCGTGGACGACGTACTGCGGCGTGCCCCGCTCTTCGCGGCGCTCGATGACGAGCAGGCCGCGGAGCTCCGCGCCTCCATGGGCGAGGTGACCCTCGCACGCGGTGATGCCCTGTTCCACGAGGGCGACCCCGGTGACCGGCTGTATGTCGTGACCGAGGGCAAGGTGAAGCTGCACCGCACCTCCCCCGACGGCCGCGAGAACATGCTGGCCGTCCTCGGCCCCGGCGAGCTGATCGGCGAGCTGTCGCTCTTCGACCCCGGCCCGCGCACCGCCACCGCCACCGCCCTGACCGAGGTCAAGCTCCTCGGCCTCGGCCACGGCGACCTGCAGCCGTGGCTCAACGCCCGGCCGGAGGTCGCGACCGCGCTGCTGCGCGCGGTGGCACGACGCCTGCGCAAGACCAACGACCAGATGTCCGACCTGGTCTTCTCCGACGTCCCGGGCCGCGTCGCCCGCGCCCTCCTGGACCTGTCGCGCCGTTTCGGCGTGCAGTCCGAGGAAGGCATCCACGTCGTGCACGACCTCACGCAGGAAGAGCTGGCGCAGCTCGTCGGCGCGTCGCGCGAGACCGTGAACAAGGCCCTGGCCGACTTCGCGGGACGCGGATGGCTCCGGCTGGAGGCGCGTGCCGTGATCCTGCTGGACGTCGAGCGGCTGGCGAAGCGTTCGCGCTGACGCCGGTCGTACGTGTGGAGGGTCCTGCCCGGTCGGGCGGGGCCCTTTCGCGTGCACGGGGTGCGGCGCCGGAGCGCCCGGCGGTCAGGCGGTCCGGCAGGCCGGCGGTCAGGGGCCGGCCCGAGGTCACCGGGCGGAGTGGAGGCACAGTGGGTGCCATGGAGCACAAAGGGCTGGACGCGTACGGGTACTTCGAGCGCGAGGGATCGCTCGGGCAGGTGCAGGCGCAGTTCAAGGGGGTCGTCGCGGCCGCGCGGGAGCGGACCGGGGAGGCGTACGGGAGCCGGCTGCACAGCGCGTACGTGTACGGGTCCCTGCCGCGCGGCACCGCCCGTCCCGGGCGCTCCGACCTGGACCTGCTGCTCGCCCTGCACCACGAGCCCACCGACGAGGACCGCGACACCGCCGAGGTGCTCGGCCGCGGGATCGACGAGGACTTCCCGGAGATCGACGGGGTCGGCATCCTGCTGTACGGCAAGGACCGGCTGCTGAGCGAGCGGGAACGCCACGACCTGGGCTGGTTCCTCGCCTGCCTGTGCACCCCGCTGCTCGGCGCCGACCTGGCCGAGCACCTGCCCCGCTACCGTCCGGACGGCCTGCTCGCCCGCGAGACCAACGGAGACCTGGCGGACCTGCTGCCCGTGATGCGGGGCCGGGCCCGGGCGGCCGCCACGCCCGAGGAGCGCCGGAAGCTGTGCCGTGCCTTCTCCCGGCACCTGGTGCGGACCGGCTTCACCCTGGTCATGCCGCGGTGGCAGGGCTGGACCAGCGATCTCGTGGAGTCCGCGGAGGTCTTCGGGCAGTACTACCCCGAGCGCGCGGCGCAGATGCGGGCCGCGGCGGCCGCCGCGCTCGACCCGGTGGCGGACCCGGCCGTCCTGCGCGCGTACGTCGAGGACCTCGGGCCCTGGCTCGCGGACGAGTACGGGGCCCGGCACGGGACGAAGACGCCCCGGGCTTAGCCCGGCGGCCTACAGGGCCTCCACCGCCCGCTTGGCCTCCAGCAGGCCCGCGCCCGTGGCCTCCCGGTAGGCCTTGATGGCCTCGACGGTCCGTCCCTCGCAGGCCAGGGCCCGTACGCCCTCCAGCCCGGCCGGCTCCGGCTCCTCGATGCCGAAGTGGTCCAGGACCAGCCCGAGGCGGCGCTCCATGCCGTCCGCCCTCCGTTCCAGGGCCTTCATCCGCAGGACCACCGTCGAGGTGATCCAGGCAGCGGTCCCGAGCAGTGCGAGCAGCAGGAACATCGTGTTCACTCAGGGCCTCCAGGGATCAGTCCGTGATCTTGAAGGTACTCCAGCTGTGCCCGTACGGACCATTCCGCGGCCGGCCACAGCGAGCGGTCCACGTCCGCGTAGACGTGCGCGACGACGGCCTCCGGGGTGACGAAGCCGTTCTCGACCGCCGTCTCGATCTGGGCCAGGCGGTGGGCGCGGTGGGCGAGGTAGAACTCCACGGCGCCCTGGGCGTCGTCCAGGACCGGCCCGTGGCCCGGGAGCACCGTGTGGACCCCGTCGTCGACCGTCAGGGAGCGGAGCCGGCGCAGGGAGTCCAGGTAGTCGCCGAGACGCCCGTCGGGATGCGCCACGAGGGTGGTGCCGCGCCCGAGGACCGTGTCGCCGGTCAGGACCGCGCGGTCGGCCGGCAGGTGGAAGCAGAGCGAGTCTGCGGTGTGGCCGGGCGTCGGGACCACCCGCAGTTCGAGGCCGCCGGTGCGGATCACGTCCCCGGCGCCCAGTCCCTCGTCGCCGAGGCGCAGGGCGGGGTCGAGGGCGCGGACCCTGCTGCCGGTCAGCTCGGCGAAGCGGGCGGCGCCCTCCGCGTGGTCGGGGTGGCCGTGGGTGAGCAGGGTCAGTGCGACCCGCTTGCCGGCCTGTTCGGCGGTGGCGATGACCGCGCGCAGGTGTACGTCGTCCAGCGGACCGGGATCGATGACCACGGCGAGGTCCGAGCCGGGTTCGGAGACGAGCCAGGTGTTGGTGCCGTCGAGGGTCATCGCGGAGGCGTTGGGCGCCAGGACGTTGACCGCGCGCGCGGTGGCGGGCCCGGAGACGACGGCTCCGCGGGGCTGGCCGGGCAGGGCGTCGGCGTGGGTCATTCGGGGGCTCCTCCGCGGGTCTCGGGGCGGACCCTCTTGGTGAACTCGTCGTGGCCCGGCCAGCTCAGCACGAGTTCGTCGCCGTCGAAAGCGGCCGTGGCGAGGACGGGGGTCAAATCCTGCGCGGGAGCTGCGGCGAGCGCGGCCGCGGCGCTCGCGAAGGGCTCCAGGGAGCGCAGGGTGGTGATGGTCGGCGGCATCATCAGCAGCTCGCCCTTGTCGTAGCCGGCGGCGGCGTCCGCGGGGCGGATCCACACCGTCCGGTCGGCCTCGGTGGAGGCGTTGCGGGTGCGCTGGCCCTCGGGGAGGGCCGCGACGAAGAACCAGGTGTCGTAGCGGCGCGGCTCGAACTCCGGGGTGATCCAGCGGGCCCACGCGCCGAGCAGGTCGGAGCGCAGGACGAGGCCGCGGCGCTCGAGGAACTCCGCGAAGGACAGCTCCCGGGCCACGAGGGCCGCGCGGGCGGCCTCCCAGTCCTCGCCGGTGGTGTCGCCGACCACGGTGTCCGCGGACTCGCCGGCGAGCAGGACCCCGGCCTCCTCGAAGGTCTCGCGGACGGCTCCGCAGACGATGGCCTGGGCGGTGGCCGGGTCCGTGCCCATCCGCCGGGCCCACTCGGCGCGGCTGGGGCCGGCCCAGCCGATGCGGTGGTCCTCGTCGCGGGGGTCGACCCCGCCGCCCGGGTAGGCGTACGCGCCCCCGGCGAAGGCCATGGAGGCGCGGCGGCGGAGCATGTGGACGGCGGGGCCGGCGCCTCCACTGCCGATGCCGCTGTCGGCGGGGCCGCCGCCGCTGACGCTGTCGCTGTCGCTGTCGCGGAGGAGCATGACGGTGGCGGCGCGTTTGGGGGCGGTCGGCGTGAGGGTGCCGGCGGCGAGGGCGCGGATGCGGTCGGGCCACTCCGGGGGGTACCACTGGCCTCCGGCGGAGGGGGGCTGCTGTCCGTGCTCGGCATTCGGCATGGCGGGATGCTACGGCCATCCGGCCCGATGTTCGAGGCCCAGGCCTCCCACCAGGCACGCGGCCGCGTCGCCCGGACCCGTCGGCGGCTGCGTACGGCACCGCGCGGGCCTGGTCCCCACCCCGCCCGTCTGCAGTCCTGGGGCTCCGCCGGAGGCGTGACCCTGGGCTCCGCCGGACCCGTGGGCGCGGGGCCGCGCACGAGCCCCTGGGGCTCCGCCCCGGATCCCGCGCCTCCAGCACCGGGGGCTGAAACCAGCCCGCCGGCCCCGCCAGAAGGCCCCGGCGGGGCCCACGGACGCCAGTCCGGGGCCCGCCGGGGCCTGAGGGGTGCGCGGGGCGCGAAGGCGGGTCAGGAAGGAAGGATCTCCACCTGGATCTCGATCTCGACCGGGGCGTCCAGCGGGAGGACCGCCACGCCGACCGCGCTGCGCGCGTGGACGCCGCGGTCGCCGAGGACCGCGCCCAGCAGCTCGCTCGCGCCGTTCAGCACGCCCGGCTGCCCGGTGAAGTCGGGGGCCGAGGCCACGAAGCCGACGACCTTCACGACACGCGCGATCTTGTCGAGGTCGCCGATCACGGACTTCACCGCGGCCAGCGCGTTGAGCGCGCAGGTCGCCGCCAGCTCCTTGGCCTGCTCCGCCGAGACCTCCGCTCCGACCTTGCCGGTGACCGGCAGGCTGCCCTTGATCATCGGGAGCTGGCCCGCGGTGAACACGTACGCGCCCGACCGCACGGCCGGCTGGTACGTGGCCAGCGGCGGGACGACCTCGGGGAGGATCAGGCCGAGTTCGGCCAGCTTCGCGTCGACGACGCCGCTCATGCCGACTTCTCCCGCTTCAGGTACGCCACGAGCTGCTCGGGGTTGTTCGGCCCGGGTACGACCTGGACGAGCTCCCAGCCGTCCTCGCCCCAGGTGTCCAGGATCTGCTTGGTGGCGTGGACCAGCAGCGGGACGGTCGCGTATTCGAACTTCTTGGTCATGAGGGCGAGCGTAGTGCCTGCCGCGCCGCGCCCCGGCCCCCCGGCCCCACCCCCACCGCACGGAAGGAATTAGGCTCGGGCCCTGTGAGCAGGCTCCAGGTGGTCAGCGGCAAGGGCGGCACCGGCAAGACCACGGTCGCCGCCGCACTCGCGCTCGCCCTCGCACGCGAGGGCAGGCGGACTCTTCTGGTGGAGGTCGAGGGCAGGCAGGGTCTCGCGCAGGTCTTCGGCGCGGAGGCGCTCCCGTACGAGGAGCGGAAGATCGCCGTCGCCTCGGGCGGCGGCGAGGTGTTCGCGCTCGCCATCGACGCCGAGCGGGCGCTCCTCGACTACCTCCAGATGTTCTACAAGCTCGGCTCGGCCGGCCGCGCCCTCAAGAAGCTCGGCGCGATCGACTTCGCGACGACCATCGCGCCGGGGCTGCGTGACGTGCTGCTCACCGGCAAGGCGTGCGAGGCGGTGCGGCGCAAGGACAAGGCCGGGCGGTTCGTCTACGACCACGTGGTCATGGACGCTCCGCCGACCGGGCGGATCACCCGCTTCCTGAACGTCAACGACGAGGTGGCGGGCCTGGCCCGGTTCGGGCCGATCCACAACCAGGCGCAGGCCGTCATGAAGGTGCTCAAGTCCCCCGAGACGGCCGTCCACCTGGTCACCCTGCTGGAGGAGATGCCCGTCCAGGAGACCGCCGACGGGATCGCCGAACTGCGGCAGGCGGGCCTGCCGGTGGGCCGGGTCGTCGTGAACATGGTCCGCCCGCACCACCTCGACGAGGACGCCCTGCGCGCCGCCGCCGGGGAGCACCGCTCCGAGGTGGCCAGGGCCCTGTCCCGTGCGGGCCTCGGCGGGGCCAGGCGCGGCGGGCTGGCCGAGCGGCTGGTGGATCCGCTGCTCGCGCAGGCCGTGGAGCACGCGAGCCGGGTGGGGCTGGAGCGCGCACAGCGCTCCGCTCTGGAGGAGCTGCGCGTGCCGACGTACGAACTCCCCCTGCTCGGCGCGGGGATGGATCTGGCCGGGCTCTACGGGCTGGCCGCGGAGCTGCGCGAGCAGGTCGGCGGGGAAGGGGAATCGGCATGAGCGAAACCACGGGCACGACCACGGGCACCAGCACGAGCACGAGCACCGTCACCGGCACGGACACGGACACGGGCATGCGCACGAGCACGGCCAGGGGCGCGAGCACCCGCAAGGGCATGGGGACGGGCACCGGCACCGGTGTCGGCACCGGCTTGGACACGCCGCCCCGGCTGGGCGTCGACGCGCTGCTGGACGACCCGCAGACCCGGATCATCGTCTGCTGCGGCTCGGGCGGGGTGGGCAAGACCACGACCGCGGCGGCGCTCGGCGTGCGGGCGGCCGAGCGGGGACGCAAGGTGGTCGTCCTGACCATCGACCCGGCGCGCCGGCTGGCGCAGTCGATGGGGATCGACTCCCTCGACA
Source organism: Streptomyces sp. NPDC006544 (assembly GCF_040611715.1). Classification (NCBI taxonomy): domain Bacteria; kingdom Bacillati; phylum Actinomycetota; class Actinomycetes; order Kitasatosporales; family Streptomycetaceae; genus Streptomyces; species Streptomyces sp. NPDC006544. The sequence continues at coordinate 27,571 of NZ_JBEXOV010000074.1, forward strand.
ACACCCCCCGCAGGGTCCAGGACGTGACGGGACCCGGCGGCGGCGAACTGCACGCCATGATGCTCGACATGAAGCGGACCTTCGACGAGATCGTCGAAGGTCACTCCGACCCGGAGCGGGCGCAGGCCATCCTCGCCAACCCCTTCTACCAGTCCCTGTCGGCCGGGTTCGCGGGCACGCAGGAGTACATGGCGATGGAGAAGCTGGGGCAGCTGCGGGCGCGGGACGACTGGGACCTGATCGTGGTGGACACGCCGCCGAGCCGGTCCGCACTGGACTTCCTCGACGCGCCGGGGCGCCTGGGGTCGTTCCTGGACGGCAAGTTCATCCGGGTGCTGATGGCTCCGGCGAAGGTGGGCGGCCGGGCGGGGATGAAGTTCCTCAATGTCGGTATGTCGATGATGACGGGCACGCTCAGCAAGCTGATGGGTGCCTCGCTGCTGAAGGACGTACAGACCTTCGTGGCCGCCATGGACACCATGTTCGGCGGTTTCCGCACCCGCGCGGACGCGACCTTCCGGCTGCTCCAGGCTCCCGGTACCGCCTTCGTCGTGGTCGCGGCGCCCGAGCCGGACGCGGTGCGCGAGGCGGCGTACTTCGTGGAGCGGCTGGCGGCGGAGAGCATGCCGCTGGCCGGTCTCGTACTGAACCGGGTACACGGCAGCGGCGCCGACCAGCTGTCCGCGGAACGGGCCTTGGCCGCCGCGGAGAATCTTGAAGCGGGCGGCATTGTCGATCAGGAGTCCGGGAAAGCTGGACTTCGTGACTCCTCCCACCCCAGCGCGGTCGCCGACGCGGGCGCCGACACCGACAGCGACGCCGACGGCGTCACGGACACCGGTGCGGGGCACGACCCCGACACCGACGTGGACGAGATCACGGCGGGGCTGTTGCGCCTGCACGCGGAACGCATGCAGGTGATCGCGCGCGAACAGCGCACGCGTGACCGCTTCACCTCGCTGCACCCCGAAGTGGCGGTGTGTGAAGTGGCCGCCCTGCCCGGCGATGTGCACGACCTCGCCGGGCTGCGGGCCATCGGAGAGCGACTCGCGGCCGGGGTTCCGGCCGGAGCGTGAGCGTCCGTACGCCACCCCCGGGTGCGGGGGCCGTTTCGTACGCGGGACGGCGCGGGTGATCTACCCGGCCGCCGCGTAGGTCTCGTACGGGACGCCGATCTCCCCGTCGACATCCACGGTGAGGATGCCTGTGCTGCGCTCGTACTCCGTACGCGCGGTTTCGAGCAGTCGCCGCCACGAGGTGACGGTGGGACGCCGGCGCAGCAGCGCACGTCGTTCCCGCTCGGTCATTCCGCCCCACACTCCGAACTCGACACGGTTGTCGAGCGCGTCGGCCAGGCATTCGGTCCGCACCGGACAACCGGTGCACACCGCCTTGGCCCTGTTCTGTGCCGCTCCTTGAACGAACAGTTCATCCGGATCGGTAGTGCGGCAGGCTGCCTGCGCACTCCAGTCGGTAACCCAGCCCATCCCGGCGCCGTCCTCTCCCGAATCGAGGCTCCCCCACGGCGGTAGCGGCATATTCACCGCTGCCAGTTGAGGACGTTACGGAAGCCGGGCACGGCGCAACACCCCCGACGGGCCCAATCTTGAATGGTCCGAACGGACTATGGGTAAGCGGCAGATCACCCGACGGAGTGATCCCGCGACATGCCCGACCATTCCGGCGATCTGGGTGAAATCGGCGGTTCCGTGTGATCACAGGGGGCGGCATTCGGACATGCGTCCACCCATTCGGGAAGGGTGAAAAACAAGCCGAGGGGTTGATGTCCCCTCGCACTGCTGTGACAGTTGAGGGCAGCTTAGGCCAAGGCATTCGCGCGTGTCCGGCGAATGAGAACGTAGGCTGCCCTCCATGGGAAAGAAGCGCTCGGGCGGCGGGCTCACGGGGCCACAGCAGGCCGCCAAGTTCCTCGGTGTGTCCGTTCTCGCCGGAGTCGTGCTCGCGGGCATCGCGATCCCGGGCGCCGGCGCCCTGGGACTCGCGGCCAAGGGCACGGTGGAAGGGTTCGATGAGATCCCGGCCAATCTGAAGACTCCGCCGCTGAGTCAGCGCACCACGATTCTCGACTCCGAGGGTGGCCTGATCGCCACGGTCTATTCGCGTGACCGGCAGGTGGTCCCCCTCACGGCGATCTCCCCGTACATGCAGAAGGCGATCGTCGCGATCGAGGACTCCCGCTTCTACGAGCACGGCGCGGTCGACCTCAAGGGCATCCTGCGCGCGGTCAACCGCAACGCGCAGGAGGGCGGCGCGGCGCAGGGCGCGTCCACGCTGACGCAGCAGTACGTGAAGAACGTCTTCGTCGAAGAGGCCGGCGACGACGAGACGAAGGTGCGCGAGGCCCAGGAGAAGAGCCTCGGCCGGAAGATCCGCGAGCTGAAGTACTCGATCCAGGTCGAGGAGGAACTCGGGAAGAAGAAGATCCTCGAGAACTACCTCAACATCACGTACTTCGGGCAGCAGGCGTACGGGATCGAATCCGCGGCCCAGCGGTACTTCAGCAAGCCGGCCAAGGACCTGACCCTGGACGAGTCGGCGCTGCTGGCGGGCGTGGTGCAGTCGCCGAGCCGGTTCGACCCGGTCAACGACGCGCAGGAGGCGATGAAGCGCCGCAACGTCGTCCTCCAGCGCATGGCCGACATAAAGGACGTCTCGCAGGCGGAGGCGGACGAGGCGAAGGCGAAGCCGGTCCAGCTGAAGGTCGTCAAGCCCAAGAACGGCTGCATCACCGCCGTCAAGGGCGCGGGCTTCTTCTGCGACTACGTGCGCAACTCGTTCCTCGACGACGCCGCCTTCGGCAAGACGCGCGAGGAGCGGGCGAAGGTCTGGAACCAGGGCGGCCTCACCGTCCGCACGACCCTGGACCCGCAGTCGCAGGAGTCGGTCAACGAGTCCATCAAGGACCACGTCGACCAGGACGACAAGGTCGCCACCGCGGTCACCCTCGTCCAGCCCGGCACCGGGCGGGTCCTCGCCATGGGGCAGTCCAAGCCGTACGGCTTCGGCAAGAACGAGACCCAGATCAACTTCTCGGTGGACAAGAAGATGGGCGGCTCGAACTTCGGCTTCCCGACCGGTTCCACCTTCAAGGCGTTCGTCGCGGCCTCGGCCATCGAACGCGGGCTGCCGCCGACCAAGATGTACAACGCCCCGTACGACATGGACTACCCGAGCCCGGTGCAGACCTGCGGTGACAAGCCCTGGGTCAACACGGCCAAGGACCGGGTGGAGAACGAGACCGAGTCCGAGGTCGGGCCGTACGGGATGAAGGAGGCGATGGCCAAGTCGGTCAACACCTACTTCGTGGAGATGATCTCCGAAATCGGCCTGTGCCCCGTCACCGAGATGACCTCCAAGCTCGGCGTGATCCCGGCCAACGGCACCAAGCTCCCCGAGGTCCCGGCCATCGCGCTCGGCACCGAGGGCATGTCCCCGCTGACCATGGCCAACGCCTACGCCACCTTCGCCAACCGCGGCACGTACTGCACCCCGGTCGCCATCGAGTCGATCACCGACTCGCACGGCAAGGCACTGACGGTGCCGAAGTCGAAGTGCGACCGCGCGATGAGCGAGCGGACCGCCGACACCGTCAACACGCTGCTGCTGGGCGTGGTCGACTCGGGTACCGGTCAGCAGGCCGGTCTGACCGACCGGCAGAGCGCGGGCAAGACGGGTACCACCGACAGCCGGTACAACGCCTGGTTCGTCGGCTACACGCCGAACATGTCCGGCGCCACGTGGGTCGGCTCCGGCGGCACCAAGCAGGTGTCGATGGAGAACATCACCATCGGCGGCCACTACTACGACAAGGTCTTCGGCGGCGGTCTGCCGGGCCCGATCTGGAAGCAGGCGGTCTCGGGCGCGCTGTCGGGCCGCGAGGCGCCGGGCTTCAGCACGGTGAACATCCCCGACACCCCGAGCCCGGCCGCGGGCGGCAAGCCGAACCCCAACCCGAACCCCAACCCGAACAAGCCGGGGAAGCCGGGGAAGCCGGGCAACGGCAAGCCCGGTGACGGGCGGCCGGGCGGGCAGCAGACGGCCGCCGGCACCGGGGGCGGGTCCCCGACCGACCCGATCGGCGGGATCGACATCCCGCCGGGCATCATCGGCGGTACGGAGAACCCGTAGGACCCGTGGAAGCATCACGAAGGGGAGGGCCCCCGCCGGATCCGGCGGGGGCCCTCCCCTTTCTCGGCGCTGCCGCTGCTTCCGCCGCTTCCGCCGCTTCCGCCGCTTCCGCTGCCCGCCGCTCGCCGCTCGCCGCTCGCCTTAGGAGAGGTGCTTCTTGACGGCGGCGGCGACACGCCCGCCCTCCGCCAGCCCGGCGACCTTCGGGTTCACGATCTTCATGACCGCGCCCATGGCCCGCGGGCCCTCGGCGCCGGCCGCCCTGGCCTCCGCGACGGCCTGCTCCACGATCGCGTCGAGCTCCTCGTCACCGAGCTGCCTGGGGAGGTAGGTGTCGAGGAACTCGCCTTCGGCGGTCTCGCGCGCGGCCTGCTCGGGACGGCCGCCCTGCGCGAAGGCCTCAGCGGCCTCGCGGCGCTTCTTCGCCTCCTTGGCGATCACCTTGAGGACTTCCTCGTCGGAGAGCACCCGGGCTTCCTTGCCCGCGACCTCCTGGTTGGTGATGGCGGAAAGGGTCAGGCGCAGCGTGGACGAGTGCAGCTCGTCGCGCGCGCGGATGGCGGCGGTGAGGTCTTCCTGGAGCTTGGCTTTGAGCGTGGTCATGTGCATGAGTCTGTCAGGTACGGGGGCCTCGGCGCCCGTTCGTTTCCGCCGCGTGGCCGCCGCCGCGTCCACCCTGCCGATCCGCACCCCGGCCCGTACGCCGATCCGCACTCTCGGTACGCCCTCCCGATCCGCCCTCCCGGTACGGCCGCCGGGTCTGCGAACATGAGGGCATGCGCGCGCGTTACGCAGTACCCCTGAAGGTCACCGCCGGGATCGCCGCGGCGGGAGCCGCCGGTGTGGCCTATGCCGCCGGTTTCGAAGCCCGGTCCTTCCGCCTGCGCCGGGTCACGGTGCCCGTGCTCCCGCGGGGGATGCGGCCACTGCGGGTCCTGCAGGTCTCGGACATCCACATGGTCGGCGGGCAGCGCAAGAAGCGCGCCTGGCTCCAGTCCCTCGCCGGGCTGCGCCCCGATCTCGTGGTGAACACGGGCGACAACCTCTCCGACACGGAGGGCGTGCCGGAGGTGCTCGACGCGCTCGGCCCGCTCATGTCCTTCCCCGGCGTGTACGTCTTCGGGTCGAACGACTACTACGGCCCCCGGCTGCGCAATCCCGGGCGCTACCTGATCGAGAAGACCCAGGGCAAGCACGGGCTGAACGGCAACGCGCCGGTCGTCGGCGCCGTCCACAACCCGTGGGAGAACCTGCGGGACGCCTTCGACGCGGCCGGCTGGCAGAACCTCACCAACACCCGGGGCAGGCTCAAGCTCGACGGGCTGGAGCTGGCCTTCACCGGGCTGGACGACCCGCACATCAAGCGCGACCGCTACGAGCGGGTCGCGGGCGGCCCGGAGGCGGACGCTGACTTCTCGATGGCCGTGGTGCACGCCCCGTACCTGCGCGTCCTGGAAGCCTTCACCGCCGACCGGTACCCCCTGATCCTGGCCGGTCACACCCACGGCGGCCAGCTGTGCATCCCCTTCTACGGCGCGCTCGTCACCAACTGCGACCTGGACACGAAGCGGGTGAAGGGCCTCTCGACGCACGAGGCGCAAGGTCACCGCGCGTACCTCCACGTCTCCGCGGGCTGCGGCACCAACCGCTTCACCCCGGTACGGTTCGCGTGCCCGCCCGAAGCGACGCTCCTGACGCTGACTCCCAAGGCCTAGGTCCAGCTCCAGGCCCCGACCCCGACCCCATGGCACGCGGGTCGAGTACGTTTCCCGGATGACCACACCCGCCGCGCTCCGCGTCACGACCGTCGCCTTCCGCGCGCTGATCGCGGCTGCGGCCTGCGCCGGCATCGTCATCGAGTGCGCGTACGGCAGCGCGCCGCGCGTCCTGAGCTTCTTCACGATCTGGACGAACATCCTGGTCGCGGTGGTCTTCGCCCTCTCGGCCGTGCGCGTCCACCGGCGTGAGCCGGACGTCGGCCCGCTCTGGCGCGGCGGGGTCCTCCTGTTCATCCTGGTCACAGGCCTGGTCTTCCACCTGGTCCTGGACAACCCGGCGAGCCCCTTCAACGTGGTCGAGGACCTCGACAAGCTGTCCGGGGCCCGAGCCGTCGCCAACCAGCTCCTCCACACGGTCACCCCCGTCGGGGCCGTCCTGGACTTCCTCCTCCTCACCGCACCGCGCCGCCTGCGCCCGCGACACGCCGCGCAGTGGCTGGCGTACCCCCTGGCCTACGTGGTCTTCGCGCTGACCCGAGGGGCGCTCCACTCCCCCGGCGTCCGGGGCCGGTACACGTACCCCTTCATCGACGTCGCCGAGTACGGCTACGCCCGGGTCGCCCTGAACTCCCTGGTACTCGGCATCGGCTTCTACGCCCTCGGCCTCGCCCTGGTCGCGCTGGACCACTACCGTCCGCCGCGCGAAAACCGGATTTCGTCTCCGGCCGAGGGTCCGCTAAAGTAATCGATGTCGCCAGGGCAGCAGCGCTGCAAGGGTGGACATCGGGGTGTAGCGCAGCTTGGCAGCGCGCTTCGTTCGGGACGAAGAGGTCGTGGGTTCAAATCCCGCCACCCCGACGCTGTAGTACCAGGTGAGAGCCGGTGCAGAGAAATCTGCACCGGCTCTTTCTGCGTTCGGGTGGCTCACTGAGCGACTACGGGGCGGGGCGGCCTTGAAGGTCTCGCCCGTGGCCGTCGCCCCGGTCTGGGTTACGGGACGGGTCTGTGACGGCGGTAGGGCCCGGGCCGCGTGTCGCGGTCCGGGCCCTGTCCCGTGCGGTGGCGCCCCTCGGCGGCGGTGCGTCAGCTCTGGGCGGTGGCGTCGCCCGTCTGCCCGGCGGCCTCGGCCGCGGCTGCCTTCTCGCGCATCTTGCGGACCAGCTCCGCCTTCTGGTCGGCGGCGCCCTTGCGGTCGAGGTTGCGGTGCGGGCCGTTGTTCTGCCGTTCGGCGCGGGACAGCTTCTTGCGGTGGCCGCCGCCCTGGCCCACGGGGTTGTTGATGTTCTTGCTGTCGGTCACGGGTTCTCCCGGTCGTGTCGTGAAGTGATCTACGGATTCATCGGCGGAGGACGGGCGCGGCGACATCGGAGACGTCAGCAGGGGCCCGTCACGCTCTCCCTCGTAAATCGGGTCTGGAAGAACATGACAAAGACGTTACCCGGTTCCGTCGGTCCCGCCCACCAAGCCTCTCGCCGCCCCGGCGTCCGCCGGGCCGGCGCCGTGTGAGCCGGTGGGACCAACGGATCGCGGTCCGCCGGAACCGAGAGGCCGTCCGCCGCGACTAACTGCCCGCGCGGCACCGGGCCGGCGCGGGCGGAGGGCGTGGGATGGGCGGGCTGGACGTGCGGATGGAAGGCGTGGGCTGCCGGCACGGCCGGGTCGAGGCCGTGGCCGACGTCGATCTGGAGATCGCGGCCGGCGAACGCGTCGCGCTGACCGGGACCAACGGCTCGGGGAAGACCACCCTGCTGCGCGCCGTGCTCGGCCTGCACCGGCACACCGGCTCGATCCTGGTCGGCGGCCGGCCCGGCGACGCGGCCCGGCGGCGCCGGGCCTGCGCCTGGATTCCGCAGAAGCCCGCCGCCGGCCGGTTCCCCCTCCTCGGCGGCGAACTGCTCGCCAGCGGCGGAGACCTCCGCGCGGCCGGCGAGGCCGCCGACCGGCTGGGGGTCGGGCCGCTGACCGGGCGGCCCCTGCACACCCTCTCCGGAGGACAGCTGCAGCGGATGTACCTGGCGCGCGCGATCGGCTGCGTCGCCGCCGGCGCCGGGGTGCTGCTCGCCGACGAGCCGACCGCCGCGCTCGACTTCGCCGGCCAGGACGAAGCGGCCGACGTACTGGCGGCGCTGCCCGTGACCCTCGTCGTCGTCACGCACGACCGGGCGCTCGCGGAACGCTGCGACCGCGTGCTGGAAATGGCCGCCGGGCGGCTGCGGGAGGTCCGGTGACGAGCACCCTGGCCGGCGCCGACATCGGCACCCTGCTCCAGCTGCTGCCCGTACAGCGCGCGGGCGTGGCCCTGCTGCTCGCCGCCGTCGGGCTGCCCGTGATCGGTGTGGTCATCGTCGGACTGGACATCATGCCGGTGCGGTTCGCGATGATGCACGTGGCGCTGCTGGGCATCGCCGTCGGCCTGCTGACCGGCCTCGACCCCATGCTGTGTGCGCTGGTGGCCTGCGCCCTGGCGGGGGCCGGCGTCGCGCCGCTGGCGCGGACGCCGGACGGCCTATCGGGGGCGATGGGGCTGCTGATGAGCCTGGCGATCGCCGCGGCGCTCCTGCTCCTCGCGGTCTCCGGGGTCAACGCCTCCGGCGCGTTCGCGCTGTTGTGGGGGTCGATCCTGTCGGTGGGCGGCGCCGACCTCGTGGTGCTCGGGGTGCTGGCCGTCCTCGTACCCGGCCTGTTCTGGTGGCGGAAGCGCGATGTGGCGCTGCTGCTGTACGACCGGGAGCTCGCGGAGTGCTCCGGCGTGCCGGTGCGGGCGCTGACCGCGGTCCTGCTGGTGCTCGTCGCGGTCGCCGTCGCCGGAGCCATCAAGCTCACCGGCGCCCTGCTGGTCGACGCCCTGACCCTGCTGCCCGCCCTGGCCGCGCGGCGGCTGGGCAGCTCGCTGAGGTCGATCACCGGGTGGGCGGTCGCGATCGGCGTCTTCGTGAACCTGACCGGCTTCCTCGTCGCCCTCTGGCTGGACTGGCCACCCGGTCCCGTCCTCGTCCTGACCGCGGGGGCGCTCGTCCTCGCGGTGCATCTCGTACCCGAACGGAGCATCACCTCATGGCGCCCGGAACCCGCGTCCGCAGCACTGCCCGCATCACCCTTTTCCTCGCACTGAGTACGGCGCTGGCCCTGGTGACCGGCTGCGGCGGCGACGCCGACGGATCCGGCTCCGGCTCTGGCGGGGGTGGTGGGGGTACGGCGGCGGGCAAGGGCGGCAAGCCCGTCGTCGTGGTGACCACCACCTGGGAGGGGGCCTTCGCCAAGGCCGCCGGCGCCGTGGACGTCAAGGTGATCGTGCCGCAGTCGGTGCACCACGCGCCGGACTACGATCCCAAGCCCTCGGATCTCGCCGCCGTGGGCAAGGCCGACTTCGTGCTGTACGCGCCGTTCGAGCCGTACGCCGCGAAGATCAAGGAGGCCGCCGGTTCGAAGGCCGAGCTGGTGGAGGTGAACCTCGACAACGACACCGACAAGGTCAAGGCCGAAGTCGCCCGGCTGGGCAAGCTGTTCGGTACCGAGGACGCCGCCGCGCAGTGGGCGGCCGCCTTCGACGCCGAGTACGGCCGGGTTTCGCAGGACGTCCGGGCCTCCTGGCCGGACGGGAAGAGCCCGGCGGTCGTGAGCCAGGTCTTCTCCACGTGGTCGGCGAAGCTGGCCGGCGCCACCACGGTCGGTACGTACGGGCCGGAGCCGGTCACCCCCGCGCAGCTGGCGGAACTGTCCGCGAAGAAGCCGGCGCTGGTGCTCGACAACGCGCACATGTCCACCGGGAAGGTCCTGCCCGACTCGGGCGCGCGGCAGGTGGAGATCGTCAACTATCCGGGGAACGACCTCGACCTGCTGCCCGTGTACCGCAACGCGGGCGCCGAGCTGAAGAAGGCCATGGGCGGGTCCTGACACCGCGGAGCGGCACGGCGGCGCGGCACGGCGGGTGGCGGGTGGCGGGTGGCGGGTGGCGGGTGGCGACGAAGGCGCCGATCTCGCCGAACGCCTGCACGGGCACGCCCGTACGCGCGGCCTCACCCCCTT
>NZ_JBEXOV010000075.1:0-36311 GCF_040611715.1 Streptomyces sp. NPDC006544
TCCGGGAGATCCGAAAGGTCCGGGGGAGCCGGGGGAGGCGACGCGGCGGACGCTCCTGCGCTTCCTGCGGGAGCGGCGGCGCGCGAAGGCGGAGGGCGCGTTGGCCAGGATCAGGACCTGGTAGGCCTCGCGGGTCCCGAGGGCGAGACCGATCGCGGCGACGCCCGCTCCGAGGCCGTAACCGGCGTTGGCGGTGCTGCGCGACAGTGCCTGGTAGGTGGCTCGCCGGTCACCTGCCGCGCGGGTGGCGAAGAGCATCTCCAGGGTCTTGGCCGCCCGGTCCCCCAGGTAGGTGAGGGCGACCACGGGCAGCAGCACGTCGAAGCGGGTGACGACGAGCAGCGAGCTGAGCGTGCCGAGGCGCAGGAGGTGACAGCCGATCAGCAGGGAGCGCACCTGGAAACGGCCGGCCAGGTGGCCCGCCAGGGGCGATCCGGCGATGCCCGCCACCGCGGCGGCGCCGAGCAGGAGGCCGAGCCGGCCGGCGTCCAGGCCGATGACGAAGACGAAGAACAGGACCGAGGACGCGGCCCACACTCCCGTACCGGTGCGGTCGAGGAGCTGGGCGAGCAGCATGATGCGGGCATCCCGGCCCCCGGGCGGACGGCGCAACTGCGCCACCAGACCGGGCCGGGCCGGCCGCTCCCCGCGTGTTCCCGCACCGCGCCGCCGCATCCCAGGCCTCCGAGTCCCCCGCCAAGGTATCTCGATGTCGAGATACCTGGCGGTAGCCTGCCCGAGAATAATCTTGACGTCAAGATACTTCTGATGCGTCGGCCACGGTCGGTGTCCGGTGCCGGCGTACGGGGAACCCCGTGTCCGAAACTGCACGGACGCTGTCGTTCGCGACCGTCACGCCGGACGCTCCGCACGGCGAGACTGGACCCCACAGGACATCGAGGACGGGGAAGACCATGAACACGACGGCTGCAGTGGTGGTTTACGGGGCGACGGGACACACCGGCCGCTTCATCGTCGCCGAACTCCGCAGGCGCGGTGTCGCCACCGTCGTCTCCGGCCGCGACGCAGCCCAGTTGGACGTGCTGGCCGCCGCATGGCCGGGCGTGGTGGCGCGGCCGGCCTCCGTGGACGACGCGGGCTCGCTGGACCGCGCCCTCGCGGGCGCGGCGGCCGTCATCAACGCCGCCGGGCCCTTCGCCGTGACGGGAGGCCCCGTCGTCGAGGCGGCCCTGCGCGCGGGGATCCCGTACCTCGACGTGGCGGCGGAACTCGAGGCGAACGGCGCGACGTTCACCGACCACGCGGAAGCCGCCCGGAAGGCGGGCACCTCCGTGGTGCCGGCGATGGCCTTCTACGGCGGACTGGGCGACCTGTTGGCGACCGCGGCGATGGGAGAGTGGACCTCCGCGGACGAGGTGCACGTCGCGTACGGGTTGAGCAGCTGGCATCCCACACCGGGCACCAGGACGGCCGGCGCGGTGTCCCATGAGCGTCGCGCGGGCCGGCGGGTGCGGTTCACGGACGGCGCGCTGCGGTACCACGACGACGAGGCGCGGGTGCAGGAGTGGGCGTTCCCGGAGCCGTTGGGCCGGCGGCCGGTGATCGCGGAGTTCACCATGGCCGACGTGATCACCGTGCCCAGCCACCTGGACGTCCCCGAGGTCCGCACCTACATGGCCGTCGAAGCGGCGCGGGACCTGGCCGGGGAGGACACCCCGGCGCCGGAGGCGGTGGACGCCCTGGGCCGGTCGGACCAGACCTTCGTCGTGGACGTCCTGGTGCGCGCGGGTGGCGTCGAACGGCGCGCCACGGCTCGGGGCCAGGACATCTACGCGATCACGGCACCGCTGGTGGTGGAGGCCGTCCAGCGGATCCTGGCCGGGCGGACGCGGGCCACGGGGGTGGCCTCGGCAGGTGCGATGTTCGACGCGGCGGACTTCCTCCGGGCGCTCGCCCCGGACCTGTCGTTCGAGTTGCACAGCTGAACGGGACCGACGGGGCCCCGCACCTCCAGGAAGGTGCGGGGCCCGTGTCAGCTCTGGCGGGTTGCCGTTCGGCTCACCAGGTGCCGGGCAGGGTCTGCCAGCTCAGGAAGCCGTTCTCGAAGCCGCCGTCGAGGCGGCCCTTGAAGGTGAACGCGCCCGTCGCGCCGGTGGCGTAGTTGTACATGCTCGCGATGTCGTCCCGGCCGTCTCCGTCGGAGTCGCCCGAGACCGGCATACCGGCGCTGGAGGCGTACCAGGAACCGTCCGGCGTGTCCCAGCTGCGCACGCCCTCGGCGACCATGCCGTCCGGCTTGCCGAGCAGGGTGTCCAGCGAGGCGTGGCCGTCGCCGTGGTCGTACATCAGCGCGGCGTCGGCGCGGCCGTCGCCGTTGTAGTCGCCGACCGTGAGCTTCGTCCGGGCGTACTCCCAGACTCCGGCGGCCTTGGCCCAGTGCTTGACCGGGGCGGCGAAGCCGCCGTTCGGCTGCGCCAGACCGGTGAACAGCGCGGTGCCGTACGAGGCGTAGCCGTACATGGCCAGGAAGTCGTCCCGTCCGTCGCCGTTCATGTCGCCCACCCGGAAGGTGGCGTAATCGCTCCACCACTTGCCGGTGCCCGTGCGCCAGCTCGGGACGGACGCGTTGAAGGTGCCGTCCGCCTTGGCCGTCCAGGTGTGGGCGCCCATGTCGCCGTTCCCGTAGTCGTGGATCAGGGCGAAGTCCCCGCGCTTGTCGCCGTTGAAGTCACCGGCGAGCGGCTGCGACTTGGCCCAGTTGTAGGTGCCCGTGGCGATGGTGAAGCTCTTCACCGGGGTGAACGTCCCGGTGGAGTTCGAGACGAAGTTCCACAGGGCGTTGCTGCCGTCGGCGTAGCCGTACCAGGCGCCGACGTCGGTGCGGCCGTCGCCGTTGAAGTCACCGGCGACCCACTTGGCGCGGGCGTAGGAGAAGCTGCCCTTCGCGCTGGTCCAGCGCAGCGTGGGTTCCTCGTACCCGCCCGTGGGCAGCGCGTTGAGCACCCACAGTGCGGTGGTGCTGTCGCCGTAGTCGTAGACGGTGGCCAGGTCGGTACGGCCGTCGCCGTTGAAGTCGCCGGACAGATCGGTGCGCAGGTGCGCGGTGCGGTCGGCCGGCTGGTGCTCGACGGTGGATCCGGTGGTGCTGTTGTGGCGGATGTAGCCCTTCTGGAAGTCCTCGCGCGGGCCGCCGGCGACGTCGTACTCGTCCGACGTCGGGTATCCCAGGGCGCTCTTCTCGCCGCCCAGTTCGAGCCACTTCTTGCGGATCGAACCGAACAGGGACCAGGCGCCGTTGCCGCTGCTCCAGTAGACGGAGGCGGTGTCGGCGGTGTCGGTGCGCTTGCGGAAGGTGTTGAAGCGGGCGACGCTTCCGTCACCGACCTTCGTCTCGTCGGTGACCGGGTAGCCGAGGGGGCTCGCCGGACCGCCGAGGGAGACGTACTTGGTGAAGATGCTGCCGTGGACCGACCAGGCCCCGGTCTCCTTCGAGTAGAAGATGCCGCCCTTTCCGCCCGCGGTCGAGTAGAAGGTGTTGAAGCGGCCGCCGTCGAAGGTCCCCGACTCGTCCGAGGTGGGGTATCCGAGGATGCCCGTCTCCGCGCCGAGGGCGTTCCACTTGGCGCGGACGGCCCCCCACACGACCCAGGCTCCGGTGCTGGGGTGCCAGTAGATGGAGCCGTTGTCGGTGGTCTGGCCGGCGCTGCGCAGGTGGACGTAGCGGCCCACGCCGTCGGCCGGGACGAGGACGTCCGTGGTCGGGTAGCCGAGCGAGGTGCCGCCCTTGGCCAGGAACTTCGCCAGGATCGGGCCGCACAGCGTGTGCGTGCCCGTCCCGGCCGAGGTGAAGGCCTGGCATTCGGACCAGGAGGTCCCTCCGAGCACGAGCGGGCGGCCCGCGCCGAAGGCCGATCCGGCCGTCAGGGCCTGGCCGGGGAACTCGGTGATGCGGCCGTCGCCGTCGCGGGACCACAGGTCCGCGTAGCCGGCGGCCTCGAAGTCACCGTTGCTGGTCAGGTGCGGGTACGCCGCGCCGGTGAAGCCGGTCCCGATGGACGTGGCGCGCACGGCGGGGTCGGCGAAGACGGCCAGGTCGGCGATGGTCACCGAGCCGGGGTCGGTCGTCTTGCGGCTCGTGTACTGATGGATCTTGCCGGTGACGGTGTCACGGGCCCAGATCTCGGGCAGCTGGTCGCCGTTGAGGTCGCCCGGCGCCATGACCGTCATGTTCGTCCAGTCGGCGTTGCCGAGCAGGATCGGCGCGCCGATGACGTCGAGGTAGCCGACGGGCGTGCCGAGGTACAGCCACAGCTGGTCGCCGGTCTTGACCAGGAGGTCGGGCTGGTCGGAGTCGTCGGTCTTCGCGTCACCGTTGTCGTCGTTGACGCTGCCGATGGACACCACCTGGTCGGCGTTGGCCCAGTGGTCGTTCTCCTCGGGGTTGACCACACTGAGTTCGATCCGGTTGGCGTCCGCGGTCTCGAGGTCGCCGTCGCCCCTGTTCGGATAGACGTACAGGTTCTTACGGGAGTTGTCGGAGTTGGGCCGCAGGACGATGAGGTCCTCGTAGTAGTCCTCGTTCCAGCTGCCCCGGTGGGTCAGCGCGGTGGTGTCGGCGAAGGAGGCCTGGTCCAGCTGCCTGGACAGGTCGAAGGTGCCGTCGCCCTTCCCCGGATGCATCCACAGTGTTCCGGCGCCCGGGTCGACGCTCCAGATGTCCACGGTGCCGTCGCCGTTGAGGTCGCCGTGCTTGTCACGGGTCGCGAGGCGCTTGGCGTAGAACAGGTATTCCTTGAGGTTGGACCGGTTTCCGGAGGCGTCGAGACTGTGCACGAACAGGCGCTGCGGGCCGGCCGTGGTGGGCCTGTAGACGATGTCGACGGATCCGCCCGCGGTGGTGGGCGCGATCTTGTTGACCTTGGGGTTGGAATCGGTCCACCACTCGAAGGCGGTGACGTCCTTGACCCCGTTGGCGCTCAGGCTGAAGGTGCCGTCGGTGCGCGCGAAGCCCGTCTTGGCCGGGTCGGGCTGGTTCTCGGGGAACTGGAGCGACGTGACGACGGGCGTCTGGTCGGGCCCGGTGCGGTCCAGTGTGAACACGCACTGGCCGGCCCACGGTCCCGGGGGGCCGACGTTGTCGAGGGTGCGGACGTCCCACCGGTACGTGCCGTTCAGGCCGCCGGCGGGAATCGGCAGCTGGGCGATGTTCCCGTTGGCGGCCTTGACGACGGTCTTGGTGGGCGTCGTGGTGCCGTCCTTCCAGTAATGGAATTCGGCGCTGAGGGACACGTCCGTCGTGTCCTTGTCCTTGACCCGGGCGCGCAGCACCACCTGGTCGGTGGTCCCGATCACCCCGCCGGTGCAGGGCACGGACGGGTCGGTGGACCGGTCCGTGGGCTTGTCGGGCGTGGTGTTGAAGGTGGTGGAGATCCGCGCGCTGTCGGGGTCGAGCTTGCGCCAGGACACGTCGACGGTGTCCTTGGCGGCCTTGAGGCCGAAGGTCCAGTTGCCCCAGTGCTTCTGCGCGGCCGCGGCGACGGCCGACTTCACGTTCAGCTCGATCAGGTCCCCGTCACCGGGGCAGTTGCGCCCGCCGAAGGACTGGCCGGTGGCGTCGACGAGCCGCGTCCAGTCCGGCTGGTTGTTCCAGGTGGTCGACTTGGAGATGGTGCCGGTGTCCCACACCTGGATGTCACCGGACTTGCAGCTCCACGAACCCGCCGACTTCTGCTTGATGCGCAGCGTGGACTCGATGATCTGCTTGTCCCAGTAGTCGGTCATGCCGACCTGGAAGAACGTCTTGGCGCAGATCACCTGGTTGCCGTTGGCGGCGTCCTTCGCGCAGCCGACGCGGGCGTCCTTGCTGAGCGTGCCGCCGTTCCAGTAGTTGGTGTTCGGCGAGGACGGGAACGCGTTGTGCTTGTACGCGATGGTCCACGCCTGCTTCCAGGCGTCCCAGGTGGGGTCGATGACCACGGGGTACGTGGTCTCCGGCGCCTTGAGCAGATTCTGGTCCGGCGTCAGCGTGAGGGTGGAGCCGGAGAGCCTGACGCCCAGGTCGGCCTGCTTGGCGCCGGTGGTGATGCCCTCGACCGGCGCCGCGGGGGGCGGGGTGGCGGTGTCCGCGGCCGGGGCTGCCGGGGCGGCCGACGCACCTTCGCCGGAGGCGGGGGCCGAGGCGGGGGCGGCGTCTGCGGACCGCATGGACTTGGCCGCCGGAGCGGAGGCGGGGGCGGGAGCGGGGGCGGCCTGCTGGGCCTTCTCCCCGCCGGCGTCCCACATCTGCGGCTTGGCGGAGCCGAACACGGTCTGGCCGGACGGGTCCACGGCGCGCAGCTGGCCGTCGGCCTCGGCCCGCACGGTGAGCCCCTTGCCCTTCAGCCCGAAGTTCAGGGTGGCCAGGTCGGGGTTGGCCGCGGCCTCGCGCGTCTTGACGATCAGCGCGTGCGAGAAGCTGTCGGTACTCGCGCTGACGCGCAGGTCCACTCCGGGGAAGACCTCGGCGTAGACGGCGCTGTTGCCTTCCAGCGTGGGCTTCGGAAGCGGCTTCGGCCAGGAAAGCGAAACGTCACGGCCGTTCTCCGACATGACGACGAGAGGTGCGTCCCCACCCCCGGAGAAGGTCAGGCCTATCCGGGTCGCCCTGGGGGCCAGCCGGCCGTCCCGCGCACGCTCGAGCGTGGCGTCCACCGGTATGAGCTTTCCGGCCCGGCGCACCCGTACCGGGGCGAGGGATCGGTTGACGGTAAGCGTTCCGTTGGGATTGGCCCACGTGTCGTTCGTTTCGGTGCGCTGTCCGACGATCTCGACCGGCTTACCGGTCCGCTTGGCCTCCGAGGCCGCCTTCTCCGCCTCGCTCGAGGCGGGTGCCGTTTGTTTTCCGGCGAGGGCGCCGCTCCGCCCGGCCGCATCGGCGGCGGAGCCGGCCCCGACAAGGCCCACGGTCAGTGCCAGGGTGGTGACCAGCGCAGATGCCCGTGGGCGCTGCCGGCCGGTGGCGCGAAATCGCGCCAGGGGTCGTCTCACGAATGTTCCTCGTCCTCGATCCGCGCGCCCCTGGTGTGGTGCGCACGGACGCATGTCCTGATCGGTCCGGGTGAGCTTCTCATGAGAATTGACTGAGAGAGGAATAACCGGAGGCGGGAATTCCGATTACCCGGCCTTTCTGTCCGACTTTGCCTGGACTTGACATGGGCAACTATGGCATGACCCCGTCATGTGCGACGGGATGGAGTTCCCGCCGCCACGTTTCCAATCACCCCCCGCATAGCGTGTAACTTTGTTCTCGCACGCTTTATCGCCGAAGCGAATGCGCGAAATCACCCCCTCTCTCCCGGACGGCCGCGTGTTGCCGCGCCCAGGGCCATCCGGCGTAACGGTGGCGTGTTCCCCGCGGCCCGCCGCCCGGACGGTGGATAGTCGTCCGGTGGTCGGCGCCATGCGTCGCCGACACGGGCCGGAGCGACACAGGGAGAGTGAACCCGATGGGCAAGAAAGCACTGCTGACGTACGCACTGGCGGCCGGCGTACTGATCGGCCCGCTGAGTACGGCCGGCTGGGCGGCCGAGGGCCACGCGCAGGCGGATCCCCGCCCCGTGGGCGTGGTGGAGTCCCGGGCGCCGCTCAACGTCCGCGAGAAGCCGACGGTGTACTCGGACGTGGTCAAGCAGCTGCACCCGCACGAGCGGGTGCTCCTCTCCTGCCAGAAGCGCGGAGGATGGGTGGACGGCAACCCGGTGTGGTACAGGCTGCACGGTTCCAAGGGCTGGGTGTCCGCGCGCTACGTCCACAACCTCCAGCCGGTCCGCCCCTGCTGAGACGTCGGGGCGGCCCGGGTGCCGGGTTCCGCCGGCTGCGGGCCGCGCCGCTCAGCGGTGCAGCCGGCGCGACCAGTCCTGTGGGACCCGGTCCGACGGTCCCGGCGCCGGCTGGTCGACGGGGTGGTGGCCGGGGGGCGCCAGCTCCGGACCGGACTCGTACAGCTCGTCGCCGTTGTAGTCCCAGAACCAGTCCTCGCCCGGCTCGAAGCTCTGCACCAGCGGGTGACCGGTGGACTTCCAGTGGGCGGTGGCGTGCTGGGCGGGTGAGGAGTCGCAGCAGCCGATGTGCCCGCACTGGGCGCAGCGCCGCAGGTGGAACCACCAGCCGCCCACCGCGTCGCAGTCGAGGCAGCCCGTACCGGTGGGCGGGACGCTCGGGTCGACTCCGTCGGTGTCGGCGGTCATACGGGCTCCTCGGTGGTCTCGGGGACGGACTCGGCGGCGGTGCGGGCGTCGGCCTCGGCGTCCGTACCGGCGGGGTCGGTGCCGGTTTCGGTGGCGGTTTCGGTGGCGGTGTCGTAGTCGGGTTCCTGGGCGGTCAGCGGCAGGAGGACCTGGAAGCGGGTGTCGCCCGGCGCCGACTCGACCTGGAGGCTGCCGTGGTGCTTGTCGACGACGATCCGCCACGAGATGTCCAGGCCGAGTCCGGTGCCCTCGCCGACCGGTTTGGTGGTGAAGAAGGGGTCGAAGATGCGGCTGCGGATGTCCGCCGGGATGCCGGGGCCGGTGTCGCGGAACTCCACCAGCAGCCGGTCGCCCTGTCGGACGGTGCGGACCGTCAGCGTGCCCTCCCGGCCGGTGCCGGCGATGGCGAAGACCGCGTTGTCGATGAGGTTGGTCCACACCTGGTTGAGCTCCGCCGGGTAGGCGGGCACGTCCGGCACCGAGCGGTCGTACTCCTTGACCACCCGGATGCGGGGACCGATCTTGCCGGAGAGCATCAGCAGGGTGCTGTCGAGGAGTTCGTGGACGTCGACGACCCGGTACGGTGCCCGGTCCAGCTGCGAGTACTGCTTCGCGGCGTCGACGAGGTGGGAGACGCGGGTGGTGGAGTCGGCGATCTCGTCCAGCAACAGCTCCGTCTCCACCGTGTAGTTGAGCCAGCCGACGGCCCCCGGGAGCAGGTCCTCCGCCACGGTTGCCGCGACGTGCTCCAGCCAGTCCGCGTCCAGGCCCGCCTGGACGAACGTGGGGGCGACCCGCCAGCCCTCCGCGATGCCGTGATCCTCGAGCCAGTCGGCGAGTTCGTCCTCCCGGTCGGATGCCTCCAAGGGGCTCAACGACGGGGCCTTGGCGACGCGTTCCGCGGTACGTTCCTGGATCTCGATGAGGTCGGCCAGCGCCTCGCGGGAGTAGTTGCCCTGGGCGATGTGAGCCAGCTTGTGGCGCATCTTCCCGACCCGTTCGCGCAAGGCCGCGGTGGCCCGGACGGCCGCGGCGGCCGGGTTGTTGAGTTCGTGGGTGAGCCCGGCGGACAACGATCCGAGCGCCAGCAGCCGTTCACGCTGACCGATGGCCTGCTGGGTGGAGCGCGAGCCGAAGAAGAGCCCTTCCAGCAGGTGCGCGGCCATGGGGAACCATTCGCGCATGACGGCCGCGAACGACTGCGCGGGCAGCACGAAGAACCGCGTCCGCTCGGTCACCCGCATCGAGTTGTTGTACGTCTGCGGCACCCGGTCGCCCAGGTAGGCCTGCATGGCCCCCGCGTACACCCCCCGCTGCGAGGTCCGGCCCACCTCGACCTCGTCGCCGCCGACCCGGCGCGACAGCACGACGGTGCCCTCGATCATCACGTAGAAGCAGGTCGCCGGGTCGCCCTCCGCGTACACCGGACCGGCTTCGAACCGCTCGATCCTGCCCTCCGCGCACAGCCGCCCGAGCTGCTCCGGGGAGAGCTTCTCGAACAGGAACAGCGAGGCGATCTCCTGCGGGCCGCACGGCATGACCTGTCCGCTCATGACTGCTCCAGGTACCGGTGGACGAGCATCACGGCCATGGCCCCCTCGCCGACGGCGGACGCCACGCGCTTCGCCGACTGGGCGCGCGCGTCGCCCGCCACGAACACGCCGGGAACGCTGGTCTCCAGGTGGTACGGCGAGCGGTCCAGCTCCCATTCGGCCGGCGGCCGCCCGTCCGGGGTGAGGTCCGGTCCGGCCAGGATGAAGCCGTGCTCGTCGCGCAGCACCGTACCGTCCAGCCAGTCCGTCAGCGGGGCCGCGCCGATGAACACGAACATCCACTGGGCGTCGACGAGTTCGGTCGCGCCGGTGTCCGCGTCCCGCAGCGTCAGCTGTTCCAGGTGCCCGTCGCCGTGCGCGGCCTCGACGACGGTCCGGGTCCGCACCGTGATGTTCGGCGACTCCTCGATCTGCTGGATCAGGTAGTACGACATCGACGCCGCCAGGGACGGCCCGCGCACCAGCAGCGTCACCGACTTCGCGCCCCGCGCCAGGTACATCGCCGCCTGCCCGGCGGAGTTCGCTCCGCCGACGATGTACACGTCCTGCTCGAGGCAGGAGGCCGCCTCGGTGAGTGAGGAGCCGTAGTACACCCCGCGTCCCGTGAGGTCCTCGCAGCCCGGTGCGCCCAGCTGCCGGTACGAGACACCGGTCGCCAGGATGACGCTGTGCGCGGCGATCGTCGAGCCGTCGGAGAAGCGGACGACGCGCGCCGCGCCGCCCACCTCCAGCCCCGTGACCTCGCGCGCGGTGAGGATCTCCGCGCCGAACCGGCGGGCCTGGCGTCGGGCGCGGTCCGTGAGCTGCGCTCCCGACACGCCGTCCGGGAATCCCAGGTAGTTCTCGATGCGGGAGCTCTGCCCGGCCTGCCCGCCGGTGGCGGAACGCTCGACCAGTACCGTCCGCAGGCCTTCCGAGGCCCCGTACAGCGCCGAGCCGAGCCCGGCCGGGCCTCCGCCGATCACGACGAGGTCGTAGAAGTCGGCGGTCGGTGTCGTCGCGAGCCCCACGTGGGCGGCCAGGTCGGGCTCGTCCGGCTCGATCAGCACGGTGCCGCCCGCGGTGATCACCACGGGCAGCCGGTGTCCGTCCGCCCCGGCCGCCTCCAGCAGGCGCTGCCCCTCGGGCTCGTCGGAGGAGTACCAGCGGTACGGGACCTGGTTGCGGGCCAGGAACTCCCGCACGCTCGAGGACCGCGCCGACCAGCGGTGACCGACCATCTTGGTGGCGGGCACCGGTCGGTGGTCGCTGGAGCGCCAGGCCGACAGCAGGTCGTCCAGGACGGGGTAGAGCTTCTCCTCCGGCGGGTCCCACGGCTTGAGGAGGTAGTGGTCGAGGTCGACGACGTTGATCGCGTCGATGGCCGCGTCGGTGTCGGCGTACGCGGTCAGCAGCACGCGCCGCGCGCCCGGGTACACGCTCAGGGCCTGTTCGAGGAACTCGATGCCGTTCATCTGCGGCATCCGGTAGTCGGCGAGGATCACGGCCACCAGGTCGCCCCGCAGTTTCAGCTCGCGCAGCGCCTCCAGCGCGGAGTCCCCGGTCTCGGCCCGCACGATCCGGTACGCGCCGCCGTAGCGGCGGCGCAGGTCGCGGGCGATGGCACGGGACACCCCCGGGTCGTCGTCCACGGTCAGGATGACGGTCCGCGCTGTGCCGGCGACCTCGGTCATGCCTCTCCCGCCCCCGGACGGCTGGTCTGGCGGCGCCGCGAGCCGCCCGCGCCCGGTTCCCGCCCATCGTATGTTCGATCGTCGGGGTTCGCTTCGGGACGTCCGCGCACCGCGAGGGCGGGGGTGCGCGCGGGGCGGACGGAGAGCCGGGCCGGGGCCGTCGTCAGCGGTTTCGGCAGCCGCAGGCCGGGGCTGCCGGGCGTGATCGAGCCGAGGACGGCCGCGTGCCGGGCGCCGGTGCAGGAGGGGACGGTTCCGGGCAGACCGTGCGCGGTGAGCCAGCCGAGGACGGCGAAGGCGTAGGCCTCCTTCGTGCCCGGGGGCAGGCCGAGCTCGTCCGACGTCCGCAGCGGTACTCCCCCGTCCCCGCCCAGTTCCTCCCGCAGCCAGCGCATCAGCACCGGGTTGCGGGTCCCGCCGCCCGACGCGATCACCTCCGTCGCCCGTAGGGGCCGGACCGCGTCGGCCACGGTCCGCGCCGTGAGGCGGGTCAGCGTGGCGACGACGTCCCGCGCGGGCAGCGGGTCGAAGGCGTCGAGGGCGGCACGCAGGTAGGGCAGGTGGAAGAGCTCCTTGCCCGTCGTCTTCGGCGCGGGCAGGGCGTAGTACGGCTCGTCCAGCAGCCGTCGCAGCAGGGGTCCGTGGACCCTGCCCCGTGCGGCGAGCACGCCGCCGGTGTCCATGGTGCGGGCCCTGCCCGCGCCGTCGCGTCCCGCCAGGTCCCCGACGGCCGCGTCGATCAGCGCGTTGGCGGGCCCGGTGTCGAAGGCCAGCGGTTCGCCCGCCGCGTCCGGCACCACCGTGACGTTCCCGATGCCGCCCAGGTTGAGCGCCACGGGCACTCCGGGGCGCCCGCGCAGCCACATGACGTCGACGATGCTCACCAGGGGTGCGCCCTGGCCACCGGCGGACACGTCCCTCGTACGGAAACCGGAGACGACGGGGCGGCCGGTCGCCTCGGCGATCCAGGCCGGCTCGCCGATCTGGAGTGTCCCGTGCACCCGGCCGGTATCGGCCCAGTGGTAGACGGTCTGCCCGTGCGAGGCCGTCAGGTCGGCCCGTCCGCCGCACAGTTCGCGGTCCGCCCGGACGGCCGCGGCGGCGAAGGCCTGTCCGATGCGGGTGTCGAGCCGGCACACCGTGGCAAGGTCCGTTCCGGCGGGCGGCAGCGCCCCCGCCAGTTCCGCCCGCAGAGCGTCGTCGTACGCCGTGCTGATCATGCCCAGGGGCGTGAGCACCAGCGTGTCCCCCTCCAGGGTGAGGTCGGCGGCGGCCGCGTCGACGGCGTCGTGGGACGTGCCCGACATCAGCCCGATCACCCGCAGGACGCTCACCGGAGCGCCCGCTCGTGGGCGTCGCCGCGCAAGGTCAGCAGTGCGGCGGCGCTGACCGCGCAGGCGGCCGCCGCGTAGTACGCGGGCACGTCCGCGTCCCCGGTCCGCTCGACGACCTTGGTGATGATCAGCCCCGCACAGCCCGAGAACACGGCGTTGGACAGCGCGTAGGCCAGCCCGAGCCCCGTGTAGCGCACCGTGGTCGGGAACATCTCGGCCAGCATCGCGGGCCCGGGTCCCGCGATCAGCCCCACGGCGGCCCCCGCCCCGAAGAGGGCGGCCCCCTTCGCGTACGTCGGCACGTCGGCGTCCTGCACCAGGTTCAGCAGCGGCAGCGCGAGCACGACGACGAGCACCGCCCCGGACACCATCACCGCGCGCCGCCCGAGCCGGTCGCTCAGCGTGCCGGCGGGCAGGATCGAGGCGGCGAAACCGAGGTTGGCCAGGACGGTCGCGACGAGCGCCTGCCGGAACGTCGCGTGCAGCGTGTTCTGCAGGTACGAGGGCAGGACCACCAGGAAGGTGTAGCCGGCCGCCGACCACCCCATCACCCGCCCGGCTCCCAGCGCCACGGCCCGGGCCGTCTCCCCGGTGGGCGGACGCCGTACGGGCGCTCCCACCACGCCGGCGGCCGACGTGAAGGCGGGGGACTCGTCCAGACGCAACCGCAGCCACAGCGCGACGGATCCGAGCGGCAGTGTCAGCAGGAACCCGATCCGCCAGCCCCACCCGTTCAGCTGCGCCGTGCTCAGCACGGTCGCCAGGAGCGCCGTGGTGCCGGCGCCCGCGAGCAGGCCGAGCGCCACCGTGAACGACTGCCACGCCCCGTAGCGTCCTCTGCGGCCCGGCGGCGCGCACTCCGTCATGAGCGACACCGCACCGCCGAACTCGCCGCCCGCGCAGAGCCCTTGCACGATCCGCAGCAGGGTCAGGAGCCACGGTGCGGCCGCGCCGATGGAATCGTACGTCGGCAGCGCGCCGATGAGCGTCGTGGCGCCGGTCATCAGGCAGATGACGAGGACGAGCGTCGGACGCCGGCCGATGCGGTCCCCGAGCCGCCCGAACAGGGCCGCCCCGACCGGCCTGAAGAAGAAGGCGAGGGCGAACGACGCGTAGGCCTTGACGAGGCCCTCCGCCTCGCTGCCGCCTTCGGGGGTGAAGAAGTGCCCCGCGATGACGGTGGCGAGGTAGCCGTAGACGCCGAACTCGTACCACTCGATGAAATTGCCGACGGAACCCGCCACCAGCGCCCGGCGCGAGCCGGCCGGCTGGGACGTCACGGGTGACCGGACCGGATCGGGGGCGGGCGAGAGCATGGGCCAAGCGTGCTGACCGGCAGGCCGGTCCACAAGTCCCGCCTGCGCCATCTGCCGTACGTCGCGGCGTGCGGATGCGTCCTGGCCCGTCCGGCGGCAGGCTGAGGGGATGGAGCACGCGCCGATCGTCGTACACCGGATCGCCCCGTCGGGCGGCCGACGGGTCACGCTCCGCGTGGGCGGTACGGAGGCGGTCCTCGGCGTCGCGCACTCGGACGCCGACCTGATCGAGTTCCTCCGCCGGGTCGAGGTGCCGGATCCCGACGAACTCGTCCTGGGGGCCTCGCCGGCGATCGAGTGGCAGGCGGACGGCCCGCACGTCTACGAGGCCGAGGACGAGCCGCCGCCTGCGGATCTTCCCTGACCACGGGCCGCGCGGCGTCGGCCGTCGCGGCCCGTGGGTCGCTCGTCGCGGGTCAGCGACTGGCGATGAGCTCGAGCGTGTCGATCACACGGTTCGAGAAGCCCCACTCGTTGTCGTACCAGGCGACCACCTTGATGTGCCGGCCTTCGACGCGGGTGAGGGCGGAGTCGAAGATCGACGAGGCGGGGTTGCCCGTGATGTCGGACGACACGAGCGGGTCGTCCGAGTACTCGAGCACGCCGGCGAGCGGACCCTCGGCCGCGGTGCGGTACGCCGCGAGCACGTCCTCGCGCGTCACGTCACGGGCGACGGTGGTGTTGAGCTCGACGATCGATCCCACGGGGACGGGGACGCGGATCGAGTCGCCCGAGAGCTTGCCCTCGAGGTTCGGCAGCACGAGCCCGATCGCCTTGGCGGCGCCCGTCGTGGTCGGCACGATGTTGACGGCCGCGGCGCGGGCGCGGCGGGGGTCGCGGTGCGGGCCGTCCTGCAGGTTCTGCTCCTGCGTATAGGCGTGCACCGTGGTCATGAAGCCGTGCTCGATGCCCGCGAGATCGTCGAGCACCGAGGCCAGCGGTGCGAGCGCGTTGGTCGTGCACGAGGCGTTCGAGACGATCGTGTGCAGGGCCGGGTCGTACGCGTCGCTGTTCACGCCGAAGGCGAGCGTGATGTCGGCCCCGTCCGCCGGTGCGCTGACCAGGACCTTCTTCGCGCCCGCGTCGATGTGCGCGCGGGCGGCCTTGGCGGTGGCGAAGCGGCCGGTCGCCTCGAGCACGACGTCGACGCCGAGCTCGGCCCAGGGCAGCTGTGCCGGTTCGCGCTCGGCGAGCACCTTGATGCGGCGGCCGTCGACGACGAGCACGTCCCCTTCCACCGTCACGGGACGGCCGAGCCGGCCGGAGGTCGTGTCGTACGCGAGCAGGCGCGCGAGGGTGGCCGGCTCGGTGAGGTCGTTGACGGCGACGATCTCGAGGTCACTGTCGCGTTCGAGCAGCGCGCGCAGCACGTTGCGTCCGATGCGGCCGAATCCGTTGATGGCGATGCGGGTCATGGTGTGTCTCCCTGTTCCCTGTCCCTTGGGTTCACCACCAGGTTCGCGCGTGGCGGCCGCCGATGACAGCGGCGCGATCGCCACGGTCCGCAAGGATCGCGCCACGCGGGCGGGGGTCGGCGGTCGGCGGTCGGCGGGGGTGCTGCCGGGTGCGCGCAGGCGGGGACGGGGGTGCGGGGTGCGGGCCGACCGGTTACGGACCGCCGGGTGCGGTCGGTCTTCCCGGTCACTCGCCCTGGGCGAAGGTGCGCCGGTACTCGCTGGGCGTGGTGCGCAGGATGTGCTGGAAGTGCAGCCGCAGATTCGCTCCGGTACCGAGGCCGACGTCCGCGGCGATCTGCTCGACGCTCCGTTCCGAGCGCTCCAGCAGTGCGCGCGCCACGTCGATGCGGGCGCGCATCACCCACTGCATGGGCGTGTACCCGGTGTCGTCGGCGAAGCGCCGCGAGAACGTGCGCGGCGACACGGCCGCGTGCCGGGCGAGCAGTTCCAGGGTGAGCGGCTCGCCGAGCCGGTGCAGTGCCCACTCGCGGGTGGCGGCGAACCGCTCGCCGAGCGGCTCGGGCACGCTGCGGGGGACGTACTGCGCCTGGCCGCCGCTGCGGTAGGGGGCCGCGACGAGCCGCCTGGCCGTGTGGTTCGACGCGGCCACGCCGAGATCGGTGCGCAGGACGTGCAGGCACAGGTCGATGCCCGAGGCGGCGCCGGCCGACGTCAGCACGCTGCCCTCGTCGACGAACAGGACGTTCTCGTCGACCCGGACGCGCGGCCACTTCGCCGCGAGCGCCCGCGCGTAGTGCCAGTGCGTCGTGGCGCGCTTGCCGTCGAGCAGGCCCGTGGCGGCGAGGGCGAAGGCTCCCGTGGAGATGGCGGCGAGACGCGCGCCCCTGTCGTGCGCCGCGACGAGCGCCTCGACCACGGCCTGCGGCGGGTCGTCCCGGTCGGGGAAGCGGTAGCCCGGGACGAAGACGGTGTCGGCCCACGCGAGGGCCTCGAGGCCGTGGGCGACGGCGTACGACAGGCCGTCGCCGCCGGTCACGAGGCCGGGCTCCGCGCCGCACACCCGTACCTCGTACGGCATGCTCGCGCGGGTCGTGAACACCTGCGCGGGGATGCCGACGTCGAGGGGCTTCGCTCCCTCGAGGACGAGGACGGCGACGTGATGGGGGCGGGAGGCTGGCACGGGAAGAGGTTACGTGGGGGTTCGGGGGCTCATGACCGCGGCCGGGCCGGCCGCCGTGCGGTGGGCAGCGCCAGGCCGCCTCCGGGTGTTGCCGGGACGGCCCGTCGTGACCTGCCGCCGTCGCCCGGTCTCCGGCTCGGGGCCCGGTCTCCGGCCCCGGGCCCGGCCGCTAGGGGGCGGACCCGTTGCCGGCCGCCCGGTCCGTGGGGCGCTTGTAGTAACGCCAGGGGAAGGA
This sequence comes from Streptomyces sp. NPDC006544, assembly GCF_040611715.1. NCBI lineage: Bacteria > Bacillati > Actinomycetota > Actinomycetes > Kitasatosporales > Streptomycetaceae > Streptomyces > Streptomyces sp. NPDC006544. The sequence continues at coordinate 16,896 of NZ_JBEXOV010000075.1, forward strand.
ACCGGCACCCACCTGCGTCCACCCTTCCGCCTTCATGCGTCTGCGCTGGCCGCCGAAGGCCCGTCGGTGTTCCCAGATCAGGTCGGAGGCTTCCACCACGAGGAAGAGCGGCCCGTGGTCCACCAGGTGCCACCCCTCGCGTGCGGCCCCGTCGAGTTCGGCCATCTCGTTGAACGCGGTGACGGGGGTGATGGTCCGGCGTACCGGCGCCCCGTCCGCGGGGTCGGCGGGGTGGGTCTCACCCGTCGCGGAACCAGGCTCCGCGGCGCGCGCCTTGGCGGCGAACCGCTGCTGGGCCGCTTGGCGGCTCACGCCCAGGACCCCGCCCACGCTGTCCCAGCTGTGTCCCGCCGCCCGGGCACCCTGGATGGCCTCCCGCAAGAGCCTGCTGGATTCCTCGGCGCCCACACGGGCGGCTGCCACCAGGCGCAGGAAGCCCTCCGGGTCGTGCTCCAGTGATGCGGCGAGCCCTTCGGGACCCCCGAGGACGGCCGCCGCGATCTCCTCCCGGATGGCGGCGACCTCCTGCGGGCCGAGGAGTTCGGCGCCGCTCACCGGCCCTCGTCACCGGGTCGACGCGAGGGGCCCAACGGCTCCAGTGCGTCGAGCAGTTCCTCCTCGCGCACTCGTCGCGCCGCCTCGTCCGCTGCGGCGCCGGAGGTGGGCCGGGGCCGCAGAGTGGCGAGGAGGGCGCCCATCGCCCCGACGAGGACGAGGTCCGCGCCGATGAGCGCGGCGGTGGCCGTCGCCCCGAGATCGCGGGCGAAGGACATGGCCATGGCGATCAGGCTGAGGGCGAGGGCCAGCAGACCCAGAGCGAGGGTCAGGGCGGTGGGGGCGGTTGCGGACGCGTCGGGGCCGGCCTCGGCCGGGGAGGTCTGGGGTCGCTGCATGGCGTCAAGGTTTCCTTGACGCGATGATCTTGTCAAGGAAATCTTGACACCAGACCGAGCGCCTCCCCCCACCCGGCGGACGGGGCGGGCAAACCCGGCATGTCGGGGCGGTGGCGCGGAGGCGACGGCGGCTCGGAATCCGAGAGGGCCGTCCAGAGTCTTCCAGAGCCATGTGATGTGTGCCATGTTACATCGCACAGTTTCTCACCGTGTACACGCCAGAGTTGGAATCCCCGTCAACTCCCTTTGGCAGCACGGTCCGCACTCCCGTTTCGCCGTGCCGCCAGCACGGCCGCAGACCTGCTCGGAGGCCCACCCCCCATGCGCAGAACCCCCACGACCAAGGGCCGCGTCCGGCCCCTCATAGCAGCCCTGGCCTGTTGTCTGGGCCTCACCCTGCTCGCCCCCGCCGGCCAGGCCCTCGCACGCGAGGTGAATCCTTCCGCCCCCGCCGCGACCTCCGCGCCGGGCCTGGCCCCGCAGCCCTCGACGGAGTCGGCGGCGGCCGCCGCGCTGAGGGCCGAACACGCCGCCCGGCCGAGCGCCGACCTGTCCGAGCGCGCCCCGCTCCGGACGGCCGACGACCCGAAACAGACCGAACAGCACGCGAAGGACATGAAGTCGGCTCCCAGTGCCCGCGCCGCCGCGGCCTGCAACGTCGCCGACTTCACCTCGAAGACCGGCGCCGCCCTGGTGCAGCAGATCAAGTCCTCCGAGCTGGGCTGCGTGAACTCGCTGTTCCAGCTCAAGGGCGCGGACGCGAAGGCCGCCTTCCGCGAGGCGCAGATGGTCTCGGTGGCCGACGCCCTGCGCTCCGGATCCGCCAACTACCCGGGTGACAACAGCACTTCGGTCGGGCAGCTCGTGCTCTACCTGCGCGCGGGATACTTCGTGCAGTGGTACAACGCGTCCACCGTCGGCACCTACGGGACGGCCCTGAAGAGCTCGATCCGGGGCGCCCTGGACACCTTCTACGCCGCGCCGCGCTCCGGAGACGTCACCGAAGCCAACGGAGCGACCCTGTCCGAGGCGGTCATCCTGGTCGACAGCGCCCAGGAGAACGCCCGTTACCTCGGCGTGGTCAAGCGCCTGCTGACGGGCTACAACTCCATCTACGACAGCTCCTATTCCATGGTCGCGGCGGTCAACAACGCCTACACCATCCTGTTCCGCGGCCACCAGACCCCGGAGTTCCCGCCCGCCGTGCAGGCCGACCCCGCCATCCTCACCGTGCTGCGCGACTTCGCCGTGGCCCACGAGGACCTGCTGGGCACCCCGAAGAGCTACCTGACGGCCAACGCCGGTCGCGAGCTCGGCCGCTTCCTGCAGTACTCGGCGCTCCAGCCGACCGTCCGCCCGCTCGTCAAGCAGCTGCTCGACCGCGGCGCGATCACCGGCCGGACCGCCTCGCTCTGGGTGCCGCTGGCCGAGATGACCTCTTCGTACGACGCGGCCAACTGCGCCACCTACAACACCTGTGACCTGCCGAACCGGGCCCGTACCGCCGTCCTGACGGTCAACCACACCTGCAGCCCGAGCCTGCGCATCGTCGCGCAGCAGATGACCGCCACCGACCTGGCCGCCAGCTGCACCAGCCTGGCCAACCAGGACGCCTACTTCCACGGCGTGGTGAAGGACGGCGGCGCGGTCGCGAACGACAACAACACCAGCCTCGAGGTGGTGGCGTTCGACTCCAGCGCCGACTACCAGACCTACGCCGGCGTCATCTTCGGCATCAGCACCAACAACGGCGGCATGTACCTGGAGGGCGACCCCGCAGCCGCCGGGAACCAGCCGCGTTTCATCGCCTACGAGGCGGAGTGGGCGCGGCCGGAGTTCCAGATCTGGAACCTCAACCACGAGTACACCCACTACCTCGACGGCCGCTTCGACATGTTCGGCGACTTCAACGCGGGCATGACGACCCCGACCGTCATGTGGGTCGAGGGCTTCGCGGAGTACATCTCGTACTCGTACCGCAACGTCACCTACGACCGCGCGGTCACCGAGGCGGGCGCGAACACGTACAAGCTCAGCACGCTGTTCGACACCACGTACGACAACGCGGACTCCACCCGCGTGTACCAGTGGGGTTACCTGGCGGTGCGCTACCTGATCCAGTCGCACCCGCAGGACGTGACCACGCTGCTCGGCCACTACCGCACCGGCAACTGGGCGGCCGCCCGCACCCTGCTCACCTCCACCATCGGCACCCGGTACGACGCCGACTTCACCGCCTGGCTGGCCAAGTGCGCCACCAATGACTGCGGTGGCACCACCAACCCGCCGGGCAACCAGGCCCCGGTGGCCGGGTTCACCGCCTCGGTGAACGCCCTGACCGTCAACTTCGCCGACACCTCCACCGACGCGGACGGCACCATCGCCTCCCGTGCCTGGAACTTCGGTGACGGCAGCAGCTCCACCGCCGCCAACCCGGCCAAGACCTTCGCCGCGGCCGGCACCTACACCGTGCGGCTCACCGTCACGGACAACAAGGGAGCCACCGCCAGCACGAGCAAGGCGGTCAGCGTGGGGGCCGCGGGGCCCGCCGAGTGCGCCGACGCCGACATCCGGGTGCTGGGCGACAACTGCAGCCGCTCCAACGTCTCCGCCACCGCCGGGAACTACCGCTACTTCTACCTGAAGGTCCCCGCCGGCACGAACAGCCTCAAGATCTCGGTCACCGGCGGCACCGGCAACGCGGACCTCTACTACAGCCCCACCACCTGGGCCACCACCGGCAACTACACCGCCCGCTCCGCGCAGGCCGGCAACACCGAAACCCTGACCATCGACCACCCGGCGGCCGGCTACGTCTACATCAGCCTCCACGCCCCCCAGGGCTTCACCAACGCCACCGTCACGACCCGGTTCGGGGCGGCCGCCTCGGAGTGCACGGTCGCCGACATCCGGGTGCTGGGCGACAACTGCAGCCGCTCCAACGTCTCCGCGACCGCCGGGAACTACCGCTACTTCTACCTGAAGGTCCCCGCCGGCACGAACAGCCTCAAGATCTCGGTCACCGGCGGCACCGGCAACGCGAACCTCTACTACAGCCCCACCACCTGGGCCACCACCGGCAACTACACCGCCCGCTCCGCGCAGGCCGGCAACACCGAAACCCTGACCATCGACCACCCGGCGGCCGGCTACGTCTACATCAGCCTCCACGCCCCGCAGGACTTCACCAACGCCACCGTCACGACCCAGTTCTGAACCCGCCCGACGCGTCGGCCCCACCCCTCTGAGGAGGGGTGGGGCCGCACCCGTTCCCGGGGCAGGCCCCTCCGCCTCACCGGATGAGGGCGCGGGTTGGGGCGCGGGTCCGGCGCTCCCGGACGCGGTCCCGTAGGGGCCGCACCACCTCGCGGCGCACGTGCCGAGGCCACCCCCGGCGCGTGCGCGCTCTTTCGTGCGCCCGCGCGCCTCCACGCGCCCCCGCAGGAGGGATGACCACGGCCTCCAAGCACCACGACCATGAACTGCCGCCACCGCCCGGGCAACCGCGACCGCGCCGACCCGGGCGGGCCGCTCGGGTCGGCCACCGCCGTCGAGCGCACGGGGCGACCGTACGGAGCCACAGCCGGACCAGGGCCAGGGCCCGGCCCCCGTCACCCCACGGGACCCGCGCGACGACGGCACGAGGCCGCGCCACCGCACGACGGGCACCGCGGGCACCACGGGCACGGCGCCACGGGCACGGCGCCACGGCGGGCACCACCAACATCCAGGAACCACTCTGCCTTCACGGGGGAACGATGGGACGACGCTGGCTGGTCACGGGATGCTCTTCCGGCCTCGGACGCGCACTGGCCACCGCCGCGGCGCGGGCCGGCGACGAACTGGCGGTCACCGCCCGCAAGACCGCCGACCTGGAAGACCTGGCTGCCGCCTGGCCCGGCCGCATCACCCCGATCCCGCTCGAGCTGCGTGACGCCGCCTCCTGCGAGGAAGCCGTCCGCACGGCGACCGACCGCCTCGGCGGTATCGACGTCCTCGTCAACAACGCCGGGATCGGACTGTTCGGCGCGGTCGAGGAGGTCTCCGACTCCGAGCTCCGCGACCAGCTGGAGACGCTGATCGTGGGTCCCTGGCGGCTCACGCGCCTCGTCCTGCCCTTGATGCGGGCCCAGGGACACGGCCACATCGTCAACGTCTCCTCCGTGGTCGGCCGCATGGCCTTCCCGGGACTGGGCGCCTACGGCGCCGGGAAGCACGCCCTCGAAGGCATGAGCCAGGCCCTGGCACTCGAGACCGCTCCGCACAACATCCGGGTCACCGTGCTCGAACCAGGCATGTTCGCCACGCGCTACGGCACGTCCATGGCCGAGGCGGCCCACCGGGTCCCCGCCTACGACGTGACCAACCGCGACATGCTCGAAGGCGCCCGCGGCCTCGCGGACAACCCCGAGACGGGCCGCCCCGAAGACTTCGCCGCCCGGGTCCTCGACATCGTCGCCGCCGGGGCCCCGACGCCCTTGCGGATCCCCGTCGGTGCTGATGCCTACGGCTACCTGGACCTGGCCGAGCAGTCGTACCGCGAGGAATACGAGGCGGCCCGGATCCTCGCGCAGGGACCGCCACCGGCCTGACGACGGCGGGTCGACCGGATTCGAGCCCCCCACCCCCGTGGGGGAGCTCCGATCCAGCCGGCCCCCAGGTCCGCACCGAACGGGTCGGCGGGCGGGAACGGACCCCACCCTATGGCCGGGAAGATCCCTCGGCACCTGACGGCACACGCCATCAAGGGGACCGAACGCGCCACGGGGGGACCGTCCGCGCCACGATGGGGACACCGGACCCCGAACCCCGCCCCTCATCTGGTATTTCGTGCTGGCCTATGCTCAACCCCCGTGGTCTCGTACGCACATCAGGGGACAACCTCCTCCGCGCTCGCCCGTCTGTCCGTCGACGTCGCCCAATTGCTCGGCATCCCCCGGCACGGATACGCGCACCTGCTGGGCCTGGCTCCCGAACACCTCAACGACGACCTCTGCCGGACTCCGGCGGCCACGAGCATCCGCGTCGCGGAACTCACGACCGTCTACGCTCCCTGGACGGAGATGAGCGCGCTGCTGGCACAGCGGTCGAGCATCGGCAGCCTCGGAGTCTGGGACTACCTGATCACCTCCGCTCCCACCCCGCTGGAGGGCATCCGCGACGCCTCGGCCCACTTCGCCGCCGTCGCCGACACCGCCACGGACAACCTCCTGATCACCGAGAGCGGCGAACAGGTCACCATCAGCCACGTCAACGAGGCCGATCTGACCTACGAGGCGGCCTGCGCGATCCGCGGCTACGCGCTCGGCCTCTACCAGCGACGTCTCGGCGAAGCGGCGGGGCGGCGCATCGTCCCCCTCCATGTCTCCCTGGCCGCCAAGGCGCCCCGCCGCCACCACGCCCTGACCGAGCTCTACGGCACCCGCACCATCGAGTTCGAAGCCCCTTCGAGCTCGATCACCTTCCTCGCCGCCGACCTCCACACCCCGACGCCTCACGCGCAGCCCGGCCTGTCGGCCGTGCTCCGCCGACACGCCGAACGGACCCTGACGAACGCGATCGCGCTGCACAACTGGCTGGACCTCTTCCGCGCGGCCCTGTCCTGCGCCCACGAGGAGGACGCCCCCACGCTGACCGCGGTGGCGCGGCGCCTGGCCGTCAGCCCTCGCACCCTCCAGCGCCGCCTCGACGAGCACGGCACCACATGGAGCAGCGAGGTCGAAGCCGGGCGCCGGTCCCACGTCACGCGGCTGCTCCACCACACCGACCTGAGCATCGGCTCCGTAGCCGCCCGCAGTGGTTACGCCGACGCGCGCGCCCTGCGCCGGGCGGTGCAGCGCTGGTACGGCACCACACCCGCGGCCGTGCGCCGCACCGGCCCCGTCACCGCGTCGCCCGGGTGCTGAAGAGGAAGATCAAGGGTGGAGCGGGACGCACCGGTGTCGCGCGTACGGACGGGAGCCGAGGGTCTCTCGGTGACGGTTCCGCGCGACCGGCGGCGGCCGTCACCACGGCGGTACCCCAGTAGACTCCCGCTGTGGCGGATACTCAGTACGAAGACTTGTTGCGCACGGTGCTCACCTCGGGGACGGCCAAAGCCGACCGGACGGGCACGGGCACCCGAAGTGTCTTCGGGCACCAATTGCGCTACGACCTGTCGCAGGGGTTCCCGCTGGTCACCACCAAGAAGGTGCACCTCAAGTCGATCGTGTACGAGCTGCTGTGGTTCCTGCGCGGCGACTCGAACGTCGGCTGGCTGCGCGAGCACGGTGTCACCATCTGGGACGAGTGGGCGGACGCGGCCGGCGAGCTCGGTCCGGTCTACGGCGTGCAGTGGCGCTCCTGGCCCACGCCCGACGGCCGGCACATCGACCAGATCCGCGAGGTCCTCGACACGCTGCGTCGCGACCCGGACTCCCGGCGGATGATCGTCTCCGCCTGGAACGTCGCCGAACTGCCCGAGATGGCGCTCGCGCCGTGTCACGCCTTCTTCCAGTTCTACGTCGCCGACGGCAAGCTCTCCTGCCAGCTGTACCAGCGCAGTGCGGACCTGTTCCTCGGCGTCCCGTTCAACATCGCCAGTTACGCCCTGCTCACGCACATGGTGGCGCAGCAGGTCGGCCTCGAACCCGGCGATTTCATCTGGACCGGCGGTGACTGCCACATCTACGACAACCACACCGCGCAGGTGACCGAGCAGCTCTCGCGCATGCCGTTCGAGTTCCCCGAGCTGCGGCTGCGCAAGGCCGACTCGCTGTTCGACTACGCCTTCTCCGACGTGGAGATCGTCGACTACAAGCACCACCCGGCCATCAAGGCTCAGGTGGCGGTGTGAACGTCGGGCTGATCTGGGCACAGACCCCCGAGGGCGTGATCGGCGCGGACAACACGATTCCGTGGCGCCTCCCCGAGGACATGGCGCACTTCAAGGCGACCACCCTCGGCCACCCCGTGGTGATGGGCCGCAAGACGTGGGATTCCCTGCCTCCGAGATTTCGTCCGCTGTCGGGCAGGCGCAACATCGTGCTGACGCGCGATCCGCGGTGGGCGGCCGAGGGCGCGGAGCGCGCCGGTTCGATCGCCCGGGCGCTGGACCTCGCGGCCGAGCCCGACGCGGCGGCCGGCGGAGCTGTCCCCACCGCAGCGTGGGTGATCGGCGGCGGCGAGATCTATCGAGCCGCCCTGCCCTACGCGACGGCGCTCTCGGTGACCGAAGTCGACTCCCCGGTGAAGGGCGACACCCATGCCCCTTCCCCGGACGCGTCGTGGACCCTCACGCAGGACGGAGGCTGGCGGTCCTCGGCCTCCGGGCTGCGCTACCGCATCCGCGGGTACACCCGGTCGGTTGCGGGCAGGCCCTGAGCAGGGCAGACGGAACCACGATCCCTCTGTGCGCGAGCGGCAACCATTCCTGTGAGGAGGCGTACGGCGATCTCCTCGGAGCATGAACCGAGGAACAGCCGGACGACCTGAAGCACGTGACGGCCCATGGGGGGACCAGCATGCGCACGACCCGCACGCGGTGGAAGACGTACGCCCTGGGGGGCCTGACCCTCGCCGCTCTCCTCTCGTCCGCGGCCTGCGGCGCAGGCGGCAAGGACGACAAGGCGGGCCCGGCCACCCCATCCGGTACCCCGCTCGTGAGCGCGTCCGCATCCGGGTCCGGGTCCGCGTCCGCCAGGCCCGGCGCTCCGAGCCCGACCGCCTCCCCCGGCGCGTCCGCCGCTCCCGGGCCCAGCAGCGCCGCCGGCGCGGACGAGAGCGGGGAGGGTTCCGGCGAGGACAGGAGGAACGCCACCCCGTCCTGCACCGACGTGAACGTCTCGCTCACCGCGACGTTCTACCCGCAGGACGGCAACAGGCACGTCCTCCTCACGGCCACCAATATCGGCGATCAGGCCTGCACCCTCTACGTCTATCCGAGGGTGTGGCTCGGGGCGGGCGCCCGGGATCCGATCGGTCCCCTGGAGTCCGACTGGCACGCGATCGCCACGATCGGACCGAACGAGAAGGCGTACTCGGGCATTCGGCTCTCCCGGGCCGGCGAGCGGACCGACACCGTGAAGTCGCTGACCGTCGGATTCAGGACCCTCGACGCGGACCACGACGCGGGCAAGCCCCTCGACGTCCCGCTGTCCACGCCGGCGTCCCTGGACGTCGGCCCCCTCCCCGGGGTCATCTTCTGGAACAACGACGTCCGCGTAGTCGAGAAGTACCTGCTGGCCACCTGACGGCTGGGCGGCCTTCCCCGGAGCCGTCCGGCCGACGCCGGACGGCTCCGAAGAGACCCCCCTCGGCTCCTGTCAAGTGACGAACACCCGGGGCTACGGCCCCGCGTCTTGCGCGGGCACGGTGGAAGTCCACCGTCCCCGCGTTCAGCTCCCCGCGCAGCGCTGACCGCCGGGACGCACACTCCCGTCCCCGTCGCCTCGGTTGCCGACCGCCCAGGGCGCTACGCCAAGGAAGACCTCTCATGACTGACATCGCCATCACCGGACTCGGCTGCCGCTTCCCCGGAGCCCCCGACGTCCGCGGCTACTGGAAGCTCCTGATGAGCGGTGAACGGCAGTTCTCCGCCGTCCCGGGGAAGCGCTGGAACCATGACGCCTTCCACGCGCCCGGCGACCGGTCGGCCCCCAATGCCGCTTACACCGACCAGGTCGCCTTCCTGGACGACGTGGACCGCTTCGACGCCCTGCACTACGGGGTCCCGCCCGCACGGGCCCGCGCCATGGACCCGCAGCACCGGCTGATGCTCGACGTCAGCCGCGAGGCCCTCGACGACGCGGGGCTGGGGCGCGGCGACTTCGACCGGGAGAACACCGGGGTCTTCTTCGGGATGTCGGTGTCCGACTACAAGGACCTCATGACGGTCCCCGTACGGGCCATCTCCCTGGCCGAGGCGTCGCACGCGGCGGACCGGCCCGGCCTCCTCGACGCCGCCAAGGAGCAGGCGGGGCAGCTCGGCGCCATCGAGGCCTTCACCCTGCCCGGGAGCCTCCTCAACATGGCGTCCGGCACCGTGAGCCGGCACTTCGACCTCGGCGGCCCGAGCTTCGCCGTCGACGCCGCCTGCTCGGGCTCGCTGGTCGCCCTCGACCAGGCACTGGCCCACTTGCGTCAGGGCTCCTGCCGGACCGCTCTCGTCGGCGGCGTGTACCTCAACCTCACCCCCGACGGCCTGGTCGGCTTCTCCAAGCTCCGCGCGCTGTCCGCCACCGGGGTGTGCCGCCCGTTCGACGAGGCGGCCGACGGCTTCGTCCTCGGCGAGGGCGCCGGTGTCGTCGTCCTGCGGCCGCTCGCCGACGCGCTCGCCGACGGCGACCGCGTCTACGCGGTGATCAAGGGCGTGGGCTCGGCCAACGACGGCGCGTCTCCCGGCCCGCTGGTTCCCACCGCCGAAGGCCAGCTGCGCGCCATGCTCCGTGCCTACGAGGACGCGGGGGTTCCGCCGTCCTCCGTGGGGTTCCTCGAGGCTCACGGAACCGGCACCTCCGCCGGCGACCGTGCCGAGGCACAGGCGCTGCTCCGGCTGCGCACCGAATATCCCGACGACGACCCCGGCCTGTGCTACCTCGGCTCGGGCAAGGCGCTCATCGGGCACTCCCTGGCCGCGGCGGGCATCGCCGGGCTGATCAAGACCGCCCTGGTCGTCCACCACCGCACGATCGTGCCGCAGCCGAAGACCACCCCCTGTCCCGACCTGGGCATCTCCGCGGCGGGCCTGCGCTTCGCCGAGACCCCGCGGCCCTTTCCGAGCGGCGGCGCCCCACGTCGCGCCGCCGTCAGCTCGTTCGGTTTCGGCGGTACGAACGTCCACGTGGTGCTGGAGGAACACCAGCCCGCCCCGGCCCACGGCCCCCACCCGGGACGAGCCGATCGCACCACAGGCACCGCAGACACCGCAGACACCGACGGTGGCGGACCCCAGCTCGTCCTCCTCTCGGCCGGCAGCCCAGAGCTGCTGGACCGGCACATCGGCGACGTACTCGAGGCACTCGACACGGCGGACAAGCCGCCGCTGGCCGCCGTGGCCCACACCCTGGGCTCCCGTGAACCCCTGAGGGCCCGGGTCGCCCTCGTCGCCTCCGACACGGACGCATTCCTCCAGCGGCTGCGCCGCGCCCGTGAGCAGCTCCTGGCCGGCACGCGGGGCGACCTCGGCGACGGCGCGTTCGCCGCCGACGCTCCCCTGCCGCCCGCACAGCGCCGCATCGCCTTCGTCTTCCCCGGTCAGGGCAGTCAGCGCCCGGGCATGATGAGGGACCTGTACGAGAGGTTCGCCGGCTTCCGCTCGGCCGTGGGCGTCCTCAGCGCCGTCGCCCGACGGGACCTCGGCTTCGACCTGGGCGAGCTGCTGTACGGCGGGGCCGGCACGTCCGCCGACGACGCGGAGGAGCTCCGGCGGCGACTCGCCTCCACCGATGTGTGCCAGCCGCTGCTCGGTACCGTCCAGATCGCCGCGACCCGGGTCCTCGCCGACTGCGGCGTCGCTCCCGACCTCGCGCTCGGCCACAGTGCCGGTGAGTTCGCCGCGGCCGCGGCGGCCGGAGCCCTCACCCAGGTGGACACCGTCCGGCTGCTGGTCCACCGGGGCGCCGTCCTGCGGCGGGCCGAGACCGGACCGGGCGGGATGCTCGCCGTGCAGAGCGACGAGGAGACCTGCCGCCGGCTCCTCGAGGAGATCGACGACGTGTGGCCCGCCTGCTTCAACCAGCCGCGACAGGTCGTGGTCAGCGGTACGCGGCAAGGGGTCGACGCCATGCGGCGGGCCTGCGCCGAGGCCGGGATCGTCACGGCGGCCCTCGATGTGTCCCACGCCTTCCACTCGCCGCGGCTGGCCCCGGCCGAGGAGAGCATGCGCTCGGGCCTCGCCGCCCGCCGCATCAGCAGTCCCGTCCTGCCGTTCGTCTCGTCCGTGAACGCCGAGGTCTGCACCGACCCCGGCCGGCTGCGAGAGCTCTGGACCCGTCACGCCTCCACGCCGGTCCGCTTCAGCGATGCCGTCCGTACCGCCTACGGCCGAGGGGCCCGCGTCTTCCTCCAGGTGAGCGGCGGCAGCTCGCTCCTCACCTCGGTCCGCCGCACCCTCACCGGTCACGGCGACCTTCACGTCGTGCCCGTCGGCGCGGAAGTGCCGGACGGCGGACGGACCTTCGTCCTGGCCCTCGCACGGCTCGCCGTCCTGGGCGCCCCGGTCGACCCGCGCGCCCTGGTTCCCCGGGAGGACCGCCGGCTGCTGGACCTCCCGGTGGCACGGCTCGACGCGCGGTCCTACTGGGTGTCGAGCCCGCGCACCCCGAAAAAGGGCACCTCGTCCGCCGGCTCCCCCACGCCCCGGCCCGTACCGTCCGAGGAGATCTCGATGAGCGACCCCACGTCCGTCCGGATGCCTGACCAGATGCCTGCGCGGACGCCTGGTCCGACGCCTGACACGGCGAGCGACCCGATGAACGATCTCCGCCGGCTGGTGCAGCAGCAGGTGGAACTGATCTCCCGCCTCGCCGAGGCGCTCCCGGCACAGGGCCCCGCCCCGGACGGCCCCGCCGGGCAGGACCCCGCGGCTCGGGAACCCGCCGCGCGGATCGCCACCCCCGGGACGGCCGGACCGGAACCCTCTCCCGTCACCCCGGCCCTCCCCCCGCCCGCGTCCGCCCCAGCCCCCACCCCCACCCCCGCCGATGCGCCCGCATCCCGCGCCCAGGCCGAGGAGAAGGAGGAGAAGGAGCCTTCGCTGACCGGGAGCCTCGACGAGGTCACCGACGCCGTGCTCGAGCACGTGGCCCGGATCAGCGCGTTCCCGGTGAGTCATCTGCGCGCCGACCAGCTGCTGACCGACGAGCTGGGTTTCGACTCGCTGATGCTGACCGACCTGTTCACCTCCCTCAAGCGGCAGTGGCCGCGGTGGAGGTTCGACGAGAGGGTCGCCGACGGGCCGACCGTCGGGAGGATCGCCGCGCTGATCGCGAACGGCTCCCCGGAGGCCGTCCTGGCAGTCGTACGCGCACCCGTATCGGCACCGTCGGCCGCGCCGCCCACCGGGCCGTCGGCCCTGCCCGTGCAGCGCGCCGGCCACGAAGCCGGCGCCCACGACACCGGCGCCCGCGACGACGCCCGCGACGACGGGGCCCCGCCCTCGCCGCTGCCCGAGGAGCACACCCGGATCGAGTGCTTCCCCGAGGTCACCGCCCATGGCGAGCGCTTCGCCGCCCTTTCCCGCCTGGGGCTGCCCAACCCGTACTTCCTCGTCCACGAGGGCGGAATGACGGACACCACCGTCATCGACGGCCGGGAACTGCTCTCGTTCTCCAGCTACAACTACCTGGGCATGGCCACACACCCCGAGGTGAACGCGGCGGCCAAGGAGGCGATCGAACGCTGTGGCACGTCGGTGTCCGCGAGCCGCCTGCTCTCCGGCAGCCGTCCGCTCCACCTCGAACTCGAGGCCGAACTGGCCGGACTGCTGGGGTGCGAATCCGCGATCACCCTGGCCAACGGGCACGCCACCAACGTCACCGTCATCGGGCACCTCGTCGGACCCGGGGACCTCGTCGTACACGACTCCCTCGCCCACGACAGCATCCTGCAGGGGTGCAAGCTCTCCGGCGCGACCCGGCGGCCGTTCCCGCACAACGACGCGGCCGCCCTCGACGCCGTCCTCACGCAGGTCCGCCACCAGTACCGGCGGGTGCTCGTCGTCGTCGAGGGCGTGTACAGCATGGACGGCGACATCGCCGACCTGCCCGCCCTGGTCCGGGTCAAGCGCCGGCACGGCGCGCTGCTGATGATCGACGAGGCGCACAGCATCGGAACGATCGGCGCGACCGGGCGGGGCGCGGGCGAGTACCACGACGTCGAGCGCTCCGCCGTCGATCTCTGGTCGGGCACGCTGTCCAAGGCCTTCGCGAGCTGCGGCGGTTACGTCGCCGGGAGCCGCTCGGTCGTCGAGTACCTCCGCTACACCGTTCCGGGCTTCGTCTACAGCGCCGGCATGACCCCGGCCGACACCGCCGCTTCCCTGACGTCCCTGCGCCTCCTGCGCGCGGAGCCGCAGCGCGTGGCACGTCTCTCGGCGAACGCCGCGCTGTTCGTCCGGCTGGCGCGGGCCGTGGGCGCCGATGTCGGGGACAGTCACGACACGCCGATCGTCCCGTGCATCGTCGGGGACTCGGTGGAGACCCTCCGGCTCGCGGAGTCCCTGTTCCAGCAGGGCGTCAGCGTCAACCCCATCCTCCACCCGGCCGTACCCGAGGAAATGGCCCGGCTGCGCTTCTTCATCACCTGTGATCACACGCCCGACCAGATCCGCCGGGCCGTGACGGCGTTGGAGCGCGGGCTGCGGCAGCGGGACACGGCTGCCCGCGCGGCCTGACGCCGTCCCCGAGCGGCCCCCCGCCGGAGAGGGCCGCCGGATCTTCCGGCGGCCCTCTCCCCCGGTCCGGCCGGAGCAGGCGGCCCTCGTGGCGGCGCTGCGTTGGTGCTCATTGGCCCGCCGGATCATGCTTGTCAGTGGAACCCCTGGCCGTGGAGGTCCCGTGCGTGACAGCGGGCAGGGACTAGCGAGGGCGAGATGAGCTGCGATGGAGCGACTTCCCACCTCTCCTGGTGAGCGGCCGGAGGAGCAGACGGACTCCTCCCCCGGGTCGGCGTACACGGCCACGGCAACCGTCAACCAGCAGGGCCTCGTCACCGAGTGGAGCGAGGGGGCCCGTCGCCTGCTCGGCTACCTGCCCTCCGAGATCGTGGGCCGGCCCGCTGCCGGCCTGCTCGCCGATGGCGACGGCAATCCGTTGCGGGGGGTCCCCGCCGAGCAGGATCGGTGGAGCGGCACCGTGGCGCTGCGGCACCGGGACGGCCGGCCGCTGGAGCGCAGGGTCCTCGCGCACCGTCGGACGTCCACCAGCGGAACCAGCAGGTGGTTCGTGGTGTCCGCCGTGGCGGGCGAGCCGCGTACGCCCCGGCACGATCCGCTCGAGGAGTGGGCGTTCACCCAGTCCCCCTCCTTCCTGGCGATCTTCGACGAGGATCTGCGGCTGGTGACGGCGAATGCCGGCCTGAAGCGCGCGCTCTCCCTGGAGGAGGCGGAGATGCGCGGGCTGCGTCTGCCGGAGATCGCGCCGGGCCCGGTCGGCGACGAGACCGAGCGGATGATGCGCCTTGTGCTGGAGACCGGTGAGCCCCAGTACGTCGACGCCTTCGTCCGCCCCACGCGTACGGGTACGGGGCGCGGCTGGGCGACCTCGCTGGCCCCTCTGCGGGGACCGGACGGCCGGGTGCGCGCCGTGTGCCTCACCGCGCAGGACAGGACCGGCGCGGAGGGTGGTGAAGGGGACCGGCCGCTCTCGCCGGACGCCGACGGGGTCGCGGCCGCCGCCGCTCGCATCGGCACCACGCCGGACAGCGCCCGTACCGCGCAGGAGCTGGCCGACGTCGCCGTTCCCCAGCTCGCGGACTTCGCGGTCGTCGACCTGCTGGACCCTTTCCCGCGCCGCGGCGAGCCGTCCCCCGGGGCGGTGACGGGCCCGGTCACCGTGCGCCGGACCGCGGTGCGGTCGGTCCTGGACGGAAGCCCGGAGTCGCGGGTCGCGGTCGGACAGACGACCGTGTACCCGCCGCTGTCGCCGCCCGTCGAGTGTCTGGCCGCGGGCCGCGGCGCGTTCTACGGGGCGGGCGACCCGTTCATCGCCCGATGGGTGGCCGAGGACCCGAGGGCGGCGTGGATCCGCGAGTCCGGGACCCACTCGATGATGGTGGTGCCGCTCAGTGCCGGCGGTCGCGTGCTCGGGGTGGCCGTCTTCTGCCGTCACCGGCGCCGTGAGCCGTTCCAGCCGAAGGACCTGTGGCTCGCCGAGGAGCTCACGTCCAGGGCGGCCGTCAGCATCCAGAGCGCGCCCCGGCACCTGCGGGAGCACACCTCCACCATGACCCTGCAGCGCAGCCTGCTGCCGCACAAGCTGCCCGATCAGACGGCGCTGGAGATCGCCACCCGTTACCTGCCCGCCGGTGGCGAGGCCGGTGTGGGCGGGGACTGGTTCGACGTGATCCCGCTGTCCGGCGCGCGCGTCGCCCTCGTCGTGGGCGATGTCGTCGGACACGGCATCCGCGCCTCCGCGACCATGGGACGGCTGCGCACCGCGGTACGCACCCTGGCCGACGTCGACCTGCCGCCCGACGAACTGCTCACCCATCTCGACGACCTCGTCATCCGCCTGTCCGCCGACGAGGCCGACCCGGGAGGAGCCGGCGAGGCCGCCGGGGGCATCGGCACGACCTGCCTGTACGTGGTCTACGACCCGGTCACCCGTCACTGCACCGTGGCCCGCGCCGGCCACCCGCCACCCGTCGTCGTGTCCCCGGAGGGCTCCGTGTACCTCCTCGACGTCCCGGCCGGCCCGCCGCTGGGCCTGGGGGGCCTGCCCTTCGAGACGATCGAGGTGGAGCTGCCCGAGTGGAGCACCCTGTGCCTCTACACCGATGGTCTGCTGCAAGCCCGCGAGCACGACATCGACGAGGCCCTGGACAGCATGTTCACGGCCCTCGCCCGCCCCGCCTCCACGCTGGACACGGTCTGCGACCGCATCCTGACGGCCCTGCTCACCCACCCGCCGGACGACGACGTGGCCCTGCTCGTCGCGCGGACACGCGCCCTGCACGCCGACAAGGTCGTCGTCTGGGACGTGCCGCCCGACCCTTCCGTCGTCGCCCACGCCCGTCGGGACGCCACCGAGCAGTTGACGACGTGGGGGCTCGAGGACGCCGCCTTCGTCACGGAGCTCGTGGTCAGCGAGCTGGTCACCAATGCGATCCGCTACGGCGAGCCGCCCATCCAGCTGCGGCTGATCCACGAGAACACCACTCTGATCTGCGAGGTCTCGGACTCGAGCAACACCGCCCCGCACATGCGGCGTGCCCGGATCTTCGACGAGGGAGGGCGGGGCCTGCTGCTGGTCGCCCAGCTCGCCCAGCGCTGGGGCACCCGGCAGACCCCCTCCGGCAAGACCATCTGGGCCGAGCAATCCCTCGTCGGGTTCTGAGGGGCACACGGCTCGCCGCGATCGTCGCTGACCCGCGGGTGCGGATGTTCCCTGTGACACGCCTGTGACAGTCGACGGACACGCTCATGAACTCCCACCGACAGGCTCTTTAACACGGACATACACCCACATTCGTGGATATGTCTCCTGCTTCCGAAGGCGCGAGCAGAGCAGAGATGACCGAGCCGACGCGTCGGAGGAAATCCCATGAGCCTCACCCTCGCCACTCCCGCACTCGCCCCCCGCGAGCAGGAAGCACTGCGCCACATCGCCGCAGGATGCACGTACGTGCAGGCCGCCCGCTCCATGGGGCTCTCCCGGCACACGGTCGACGCCTACCTGCGCCGCATCCGGGCCAAGCTGGGCATCAGCACCTCGGCCGAGATGATGCGCGCCGCCATCTCCATGGGGCTCTGACCCCTCGCCCCCTCCCTCTCACCCTCTTCCGCCTCGTACGGTCTGCGGCTTCCGCACCGTACGGGGCTTCGGGCGTTACGGCCGACCGGGCGGGCCGGCGAACACCGGCCGCGCCCAGTCCGGAGGATCCGGAGGCGGTACGCGCTTCTCCGAGGCCCCGGCGGGCCGGGGAGCCGCGCGCACGGGCCGATCGGCCGGCCGGCCGGCGCCGCTCGCGGTGGCCACGCGCAGGGCGGCCACGAATTCCCGGCACGAGTCGTAACGGTCTTCCGGGACCTTCGCCAGAGCCTTCGCCAGTACCTCGTCCGCACCCGGGGCCGTCCCCGGCCGCCTCTCCGTCAGGAGGGGCGGTTTCTCGTACTGGTGGGCCCAGAGCAGTGCCATGGCGTCGTCGCGTTCGAAGGGCGGCCCCCCGGCCAGGGTTTCGTAGACGACACAGGCCAGGCTGTAGACATCGCACCGGCCGTCCACCGGGCGGCCGGAGATCTGTTCCGGGGCCATGTAGTCGAGCGTCCCGACGAACTCGCCTGCGGTGGTGAACCCCGTGAGCGAGAGCGATCTCTTCGTCAGCCCGAAATCCGTGAGGTAGACGTGCTCGGGGTGGTCGCTGTCGACGCCCGGGGCGACCAGGATGTTGCCGGGCTTGACGTCCCGGTGCACCAGATTGTGCTCGTGGGCCGCGTCGAGCGCCGAGGCCACCTGGGCGGCGATGCGCAGGGCCTTCTCCACGGGGAGCGGGCCTTCCTCGTCCAGCAGGGCCCGCAGATCCAGCCCGGCGACGTAGCGCATGGCGATGTACAGGACTCCGTTGGTCTCACCGGCTCCGAAGATCGGCACGATGTGCGGGTGGTCGATCGCTGCGGCCACCCGCGATTCGTGGGTGAACCGGCGGCGGAAGACGTCGTCACGAACACGTTCCGGGGCGATCAGCTTGAGCGCGACCGTCCGGTCCAGACGCAGGTCCTTCGCGCTGTAGACGACGGCCATGCCGCCGCGGCCGATCAAGCGCTCGATCCGGTATCCCGCGATTTCCGTGCCGATCAGGGCGGAGGGCCGGCCCGTATCGGCGCCCCGGTTGGATGCCGTGCCCATCAAGCGCCTCCCCGCACCCGGCCGACCGCTCGGAGCCGCTACGGTGCCGGCACGCGACAGCGCCGACCGGGATCTCGGTCGGCGCGATTGGCCGCTCTCTTTCCGTACCTGAAATTCTATCGAGTGATCCACACGCGTGCCCGTCAAGGGCGGCGGTCAGCCTTCGCCTCCGTTTCCGCCCCGGCCGCCCTGGCCGCTGGTCGCGCATCCGGTGCCCACGCAGATTCCGCCGGTGCCGCCCTTGCCGCCGTTGCCGCCGTCACCGCCGGCCGGTGCGGCTCCGCCGTTGCCGCCGTTGCCGCCGTTGGCGCTCGCGCCGCACACTCCGGCGCAGACCCCGCCCTTGCCGCCGTTGGTGCCGTTGCCGCCCGTCCCGCCCGTGGTGCCGGAGCCGCCGTTGGCACTGCCGTTGCAGAGGCCGACACAGACGCCTCCGGCGCTGCCGTTGGTGCCGTTGACGGTTCCGTTGCAGCTGCCCGCGCAGACCTTGTCGCCGACGCGGACACTGCCGTTGCCCACCTTGACCCCGCTGACCACCTTGCTGCCGAAGCGGCTCGCGCCCGGACGGCTCTCACCACCGCCGTGGTGCTCTCCGGTGGCCGGGACCGTCTGGGTCGTCAGGCTCGTCGACGCCTGAGCCGCCGTGGCGGCCGGCACCATCGCACCGGCACCGATCAAGGTCGTCGAGACGACGAGACCGAGGCGGAACTTCCAAGAACGTGCGCGCATGGCATTCTCCCTTGCTGAGGAATCGCTTTCCGGGTGAATCGACTGTCCGATCAGGACGGGAAGGGGGAGCCGATTCCCATCAGGGCGAACCAGTCGCCGTCGACGTAGTCCTTCTTCCAGGTGTCGAGCTGCTCGTCGGAGATCTTGTACTTCTTAGTGATCTTGTCCCTGGTCTCGTCGGAGTCGTCGGCCACCAGGGTGACGGCGATGCGGATCCGGTCGATGACCGTCAGTTGGGACTTGGTCTTGTC
>NZ_JBEXOV010000076.1:0-35815 GCF_040611715.1 Streptomyces sp. NPDC006544
GCCGCCCTTCCGTGTGGTCCGGCCGGCGCGGGGGCCCCGCCGACGGCGGCGGTTGGGGGGGGGGCCCGGCCGGCCGGACGTCCGGCCGGCCGCTCCGGCCGCCGGCCGTGGCGCGGCGCATCGCGCTCACCACGGGGAACTCCTCGACGCGCCGGGACCTCTCCCAGGACTGCGGGAGGAGCGGCCCGGCCGCGGGCGCGGCGGTCCGCGCGGGACGGTGCTCGGCGGGGTCCCACTCCAAGGGCAGTACGGCGTAGGCGGATTCCCGGTCGGGATCGAGCCCGAGGACGGCATTGACGGCGGACTCGTCGAAGCGCAGCACGGCGCGGCCGGGACGGCCTGCGGCCCGCCGCGTCAGCTGCCAGGACCCCAGCAGGGCGCCGATGTCGTGGGTGGCGAGGTGGTAGGCGAAGCTGCCGTACTTGAAGGCGGTCTTCCAGGGGCGCAGCGCGCAGACCAGGTAGCCGCCGGGGTGCGTCGGCGGTCCCGGCGTCGGCGTCAGTGTCGGCGGGCAGAGCGGCGTGGATGGCGGCGCTCACGTCGCCGGTGGTGAGGCGCTCCAGGGTGTGGCGGCCGCTCGCGTAGTGCAACAGCCCCGGCGGGACCGGCAGTCCGGGGGCGGCCGCCCAGTACAGCTCCCACGGGTAGTTCGCCCCGCCCGAGGGGGTCCCCCGGCGCCAGGTGCCGCCGGGCAGCCGGCCGCGCTGGGGCGCGTCGCCGTTCCAGTCGATCTGCCAGGAACGGGACAGGAGTCCGGTGGTCGCCTGGAGCGCCGAGGCGAGGCTCTGGAGGGTGAGGCCCGGGGCGCTGCCGTGCCCGGCCTGCCCGTCGTGCCCGGCCTGCCCGGCGCCGGCCGTCGGGTGCGCCAGGGCGTCCGCGAGGCTGCCGCCGAGGTCCGCTGCCGACGCGGGCGCGAGGTGGATCTCGGGGGCGCCGGGGTGGACGGTGTGGGTGGAGGGCCGGTCGGACCAGTCGGGCACGGGGTCCCCGTCGTCCATGCTCCGCCGGAAGCGCTCACGGACCGCTTCGATGTAGTGCAGGACCGTGGCGGACTCCGCGCCGTCCTCGCCGCTCGTCATGGTCCCTCTCCCTCTCCGTCTCTCGCGGTCCCTTTCGGGTCGGCCCGGACCCGGTCCCGTGGGTGGGGCGCGTCCACGAGCAGTACGCGGCCCATGAGGACGACGGGTTCTCCGGCCGGTGTGCGGGGCAGGCCCGCGGGCGCGAGCCTCACGAGCAGCACGTCCCGGTCGGGCGGGACGAGGCCGAGGAGGTCCTGGAGGCCGCCCGGGCCGGGCTGCGTGTCCAGGTCCGCGGGGCCGGTGCGGGCCTGTGGTACCTCCGGGTCCGGGAGCTCGCCGAGCGCCGTCGGGCGACCCGGGGGCGCCGGCCAGTCCGGCGGGCAGACGACGTGGTGGGATCCGCCCGGACCCTGGTCCGCCGCGTCGGGATGCGCGGTGAGGCCGGACAGTTCGCGCAGTGCGGTGGCGGTCGCCGCGCGGCCGGTCGGCCCCGCGGCGGCGACCTGGAGGGGCCGTGCGTGGTCCGGGGCCTCGTGGCGTGCGAGGACCACCTGGAGGCCGTGCGCGGTCATGGGCGGGAGCGACGCCAGGGTGAGGGCGCCCGTGCCCAGCAGGGCCCGCGCCAGGGGCGTGTGCGATGTGTCGATGTCCGAAGCCTCCACCGGTCCCGGGACGCAGCGGCCGTCGAGCCACTCCCGCAGCCGCTCGTCGAGGAGCGTCGAGGCGAGTGCGGTCTCGACGACCTCCCGTACGGTGGCGCCGACACCCACGCCCACCCCGGTGCCTGCTCCGGCACCCGAGCCGCCGCCCTCCGTGAGCGCCCGCTCGAGCGGAACCCACACCAGCGCGTCGTCCCGCAGCCGCAGGGCCTCGGTCCATGCCGTGGCGACGGCCGGTGGTCCCGGCGCGGCCGCGGCCGGCTCCGCCCCGGCGGCCCGCAGCTGCGCCCGCGTGGCGTGCCGTACGCGCAGGGGTGCGGGGGCGCGGTACGCGGCCTGGCGCAGGGCGTGCTCCACCGCGCGGACGCGGGCCTCCTGCGGGGTGGCCACGCCGAAGCCGTAGCGCCGAGGTCCCACGAGCGCGCCGGTGCGGATCCGGCCGGCGTGTACGGGTGTCTGCGGCAGGGTGTCGTCGTCGAACGCGCGCAGGATGCCGGTGGCCGGAGCGAGCACGGACCGGTAGCGCGTCAGGCGTTCACCGGGGGATCCGGGGAGGTCGAGCCCGCCCTCCCGGAACTCCTTGAGGCGGCTCTCCTCCGGGCGTCCGCAGGCCGGGCAGTCCGATCGCCGCGGCAGGGTCTCGCGCCACGTCTCCAGGGTGTCGGTGCGCTGCACGACGATTGCCCCGGCGAGGTCCGGTTCGACGACGCCGGCCAGGTGTTTGAACAGGTCCATGGCGAGTTCGGAGGCCACGGCCTCCGCGAGCAGGGGACTCAGCGCGGTCCGGGCACCGGCGCTCCGGTACCGCAGGTGGTCCGCCGTCGTCTCCCCGTCGCGCAGGACGTGGGCCGCGAGCGACTCCTCGGCGTGGTCGGCCAGTTGGAGCCGCAGGCACTGCGGGCAGGCGGTGGCGGACCGCGGGCCGGGTGCGGCGGCCAGGGGGCCCTTGATGACGAGGTCTCCGTGGGCGCGCGCGGTGAGGAAGGCGGCGCCGGTGCGCCGGGCGACTCCGGCCAGGGGTCCCAGCAGGGCGCCGGGCACCCCGTCGGGGGCGGCGATGACCGCGGTGGGCCGCCAGGCCGTGAGGGTGTCCTGCCAGCCGTCGGTCCAGGTGGCCGCCAGCCGTTCCACGCGCGTGAACTCCCGTGTGGGAGAGGGAGTTCGGCTGCCCTCGTCCGCGTCCGCGCCGGGCGCGGGAGCGGGAGCGGGGGCGGGAGCACCGTCCAGGAACGCGAGGTGTCCGACGCCGTTGCGCGCGAGGGTCCGTACGGCGCTCCACGCGCTCGCGGTCCCGCCCAGGACCGCGACCCGGGCGTCGCGTACCCGGCGCAGGGCCGCCCGGGGCGCACGGGTGTGGTGGGCGAGGTAGGCGAGCTGTTCGGCGAAACGCTCCTGTTCGGCGGCGCCGAGCAGGCCGTCCGGTTCGTCGTCGAGGGTGCGGACGACATCCCTGTCGGCGAGGCTCCGTACCAGCGTCGACACGACGCGGGCACGCTCCGCGGGGAGGTCCCGGCACAGTTCCCGGAGCGTCGCCCCACCCGCGAGGACCCGGGCCAGGCGGCTCAGCAGGGCATAGGCCCACGGGCCCTTGATGAAGAAGTCGCCCGCACCGCTCCGCAGGAACACACCGTCCTCGGCTTCCAGGAAGACGGAGTCCTGCCTCAGCATCACGCGTGTGTCCGGCCCCGGTCCTTCCCGGCTGCTCCTCGGCTCCACGTAGCCCTCCCCCGCACCCGGACAACCGTCACGCGCAGGAGCGTAACGCGCTCGGGGCGCGGGCGGCGGGCGGCGGGCGCGACGCCTTCGCCCCACTCGTCGCCCGCTTCGCCGCCGGTGACCCCGGCGTCCGGACGGGCGGTCGGTAAAGTGGCCCGGCCAGCGCACCCGTGGGAGACGGGCGCGACGCCGGGGGCGGTTCAGGGGGTCCGCCCCCGGTCTGAGGAGGAGGCCTGACGATGGGACGGCTCTGGGACAGGTACAGGGGCACGGTGCGCCGGGACGGCGCCGCGGCGGCGCTCCCCGCCGCGGAACTCCGCGCCGCGCTGCTCGCGCTGAACGCCACGGGTGTGCCCTTCGGTGTGCGCGACGCGGCGGGCGAGAACGGCGGCGTGCGAGCCGACCTGGTGGCGCACTGGAGGGTGCTGGAGCCCGCCACGGGCTCGGGGGCGGGCCGTCGCCAGGTGGAGCGGACCTTCAGGATCTGGATGCGCCTGCACCCGGAGGAGCGCGAGGTACGGGCCGTGGACGAGCAGTGGGCGGTGACCCGGGCCGGGGGGCCGCCCGGGCTCACCGTGCGGCGCGAGCACGGTCGCGGGCCGATCCGCCACGTCCAGAGGGAGTGGACGTACGAGCGGGGGCCCGACGGGCGCCGACGCAGAGTGGAGACCTTCCACCTGGACACACGCGACCTGAAGGACCCGTTGCGCAATACCGTCGTGGACGCCGGGTGGACGTGGCGGGGAACGCGGACATGACGTCCGTGGTGCTGGCGCTCTACGAGGGAGCCATGCTGTTCGAGGCCGTCGGGGCCTTCGAGGTGTTCGGCGTCGACCGCGAACTGGTGGACCCCTGGTACGACTTCAAGGTCTGCGGCCCGCAGCACGGCCTGCTCGGCGGCTGGCTGCGCATCGACACGCCCCACGGGCTCGATGCCCTGGAGGAGGCGGACACCGTCATCGTCCCCTCCTGCGACGACGTCGAGGCCGATCCGCCGGCCGACCTGGTGGACGCCGTCCGCGCGGCCCACGGACGCGGCGCCCGGATCATGTCGCTGTGCACCGGGGCGTTCGTGCTGGCCGCCGCGGGCGTGCTGGACGGGCGCCGCGCCACCACGCACTGGGCGCACGCGGCCGCGCTCGCGGCCCGCTACCCCGAGATCCGGGTCGATCCGGACGTCCTCTACGTCGACGAGGGCTCCGTACTGACCTCGGCCGGAAAGGCGGCCGGCATGGACCTGTGCCTGCACGTCGTCACCGTCGACCACGGTGCGGCGGTCGCCAACGCGCTGGCCCGCACCCTCGTGGTCCCTCCCCACCGTGCGGGCGGCCAGGCCCAGTTCGCGGCGGTTCCCGCGACGGCCGGGGCCGGCCACGCGTTCGCCGATCTGCTGCACTGGGTGAACGAACGGCTGCACGAGCCGCTGACCGTGTCCGACCTGGCGCGCCGGGCGAACATGAGCACCCGCCACCTGACCCGGCGCTTCACGTCCGCCACCGGGGTCACCCCACTTCGATGGCTGCACGCCCAGCGCATCAACCGGGCGCGCGAACTCCTCGAGACCACCGACCACGGCATCGAGCACATCGCCACCCGCACGGGCATGGGGAGCGCCGCGACCCTGCGCCGGCACTTCCACCGCGCCCTCGGAGTGCCCCCGGACGCCTACCGGCGCACGTTCCGCGGCGCCCGGGGCACGCCTGCGGTCACCTGACGCCCCGCGCACGACCGCGCCCGTACCGGGGCCGCGCGCGTCATCGCGCGTCCACCCGGTCCTGCCGGTCGTCCCGCGGCGGTCGCGTGCCCTCGGCGGCGGCCTCGGGCCGGCGTCCCGCGAACACGAGGACCAGTCCGAGGGTCACCACCAGCGAGGCCAGCCCGCCGCCCCACAACACGACCCGCACGCCCCAGTGTTCGGCCAGCCAGCCGCAGAGCAGAATGCCGACGGGGGTCGATCCCTGGAAGATGAGGGAGTACAGCGCCATCACCCGGCCGCGGTAGAGCGGGTCGCTCCCCAGCTGGATCCGGTGGTTGGCGGCCTGGGCGAAGTAGCCGGCGGCGAATCCGGTGGCGGCCAGCAGGAGCAGGGTCATGAGGTAGCCGGTCACCAGACCGGCGGCGGTCTCCACCGCGGCGAAGCCGATGGCCGATCCGAGGACCAGGCGCTGAGAGGGCCGGCCGCTGCGCACGGAGGTCGCGAAGGCGGAGGCCAGCGAACCGACCGCGAGCGCGGTGGTCAGCATCCCGAACGAGGCCGAGCCGGTGTGGAACACCGTCTTGGCCAGCAGCGGCAGCACGAGCTGGAAGTTGAAGGCCAGCATGCCGATGCACGCGACCAGGACGAGCGGGAGGACGAGGTCCGGGCGGCCGGCGAGATAGCGGAGACCGTCGGACACCTTGGCGTCCTGGGGCCGGGTATCGGCGCGCAGCAGTTCCTCGGGGCGCATGCGCAGCAGCGCGGCGACCGTGGCCAGGTAGCTGACCGCGTTGAGCAGCACCACGGACACCACGCCGAACTGGCTGATCGCCACGCCCGCGATCGCCGGCCCGATGATGCGGGCCAGGTTGAAGTACGCGGCGCTCATGGCGGAGGCGTTCGGCAGGAGCTCGGGGCCGACCATCTCACTCACGAACGACATGCGGGTCGGGGTCTCGACGGCGGTGACGGCGCCGAGGGCGAAGGCGAAGACGTAGACGTGCCACAGCCGCTCGGCGCCGGAGAGCAGCAGGATGCCCAGCAGCAGGGCCAGTACGCCGGCCGCGACATTGGTCAGGACGAGGAGGCGCCGTTTGTCGAGGCGGTCGGCGAGCCGCCCCGCGTAGAGGGTGAGCAGCAGGACCGGGGTGAACTGCAGCGCGGTGACGACGCCGAGCGTCTGCGCCGAGTCCCCGGACATCGACAGGACCAGCCAGTCCTGGGCGATGAACATCATCCAGCCGCAGGTGACGGAGAGCACCTGCCCGACAGTGAAATAGCGGAAATTACGGACGGACAGGGACCGCAAGGAATGTCTCACCATGAGACCTTCTCGCCTACCGCGGTCGAGCCCGGCTCAATCGGGCGACGGCACGCGGCGCGGACCGGAGCGGACCGGAGCGGACCGCCCGGCGGGCTTCGCGTCCAGGGCGCCGAGGGGGCCTCTCCCCGTGCCGGGGCCGGGGCTCAGCAGGCGCACGAGATGCCCGAGCGCGGCGCGGTCAGGTCGTCGATCGGGCGCTGGTCCGTACCCTGCGCGGTCTCGAAGGCGAAGCCCTCGCGCACCCAGTACTCGAAGCCGCCGATCATCTCCTTGGCCGGGTGGCCCAGCCGGGCGAAGGCGAGCGCCGCGCGCGTCGCACCGTTGCAGCCGGGGCCCCAGCAGTACGTCACCACCGTCACCGAGGGGTCGATCAGTTGCGGCGCGAGCTCGGCGATCCGCGCCGTCGGGATGTGCACCGCGCCCGGGATGTGCCCCTGGGCCCACGCCGCGTCGCTCCGGGAGTCCACGACGACCACGCCCGGGACACCCGCCAGCAGGTCCGCCCGGACGTCCGAGACGTCCGCCTCGAAGGCCAGGCGCGCCGCGTAGTGGGCGGCCGCGTCCGCCGGGGCGGCGGCGGGCACCGACAGGACGGTGGACGGGGCGGGGGTGCGAAGCGTGCTGGACATCGAGGTGACTCCTTGGGTGAGCGGGACGGGGCCGACCGCCGGCCGGGGCGGTGTCCCCCGCGGCGATGACTCGATCCTCTGCGACCGCGGCCCTCGCGCACGAGTGGCGTGAACGCCCCGACTCGTCAAGATCCCGCCAGCCCTCCTGAGGCGCCGCGGTCGATCAGGGCCAGGTCCGCGGCCAGGGAGTCCAGCCAGGCCGTCGCCGTGAAGAACACCGGCGACGCCGCGGCGAACACGGGCACGGGCGGTGGGGAGCCGGGGTCCGCGGCCACGGCGGGACCGTCGGGGGCGGCGGCGTGGGCGTGGCGGTCCATGGGGTCGACGCGGCCCGCCGCCCGGCGCAGGCCGGCCGCCACCCAGGCCCCGTACCGCCTGACCACGGCTTCCTCGCGCGGGCCGGGCGCCGTGCCGCGGGGGCGCCGGGCGCCCCAGAGCACGTGGTGACCGGTCATCACGGCGGCCTGCCAGTCCTGTACCGGCCCGGGGCCGCGCTGGCGCTCGGCCTGGTATTGGGCGTACGCGCTCTCGGCCATGATCAGCGCGTGCTGCACGCGCAGGTCGGGTTCCGCCGGGCGGTCCCGGCCGAACGAGGCCGTGGCCTGCTGGACGTCGTCGGCGCAGGCGCGCAGCAGCCCGGCCGCGGCGCGCCCCAGCTCGTCGTGGGCGCCGCGCGGCCAGGCCAGCAGACCGCACACCATTCCGATCACGCTGCCGACCAGTACGTCCAGGAACCGGACCTCGGCCAGCTGCCACGTGACGGGCGCCAGCTGGGCGAAGGCCATGGCGATGACCAGGGTGAACATCGCCTGTGCCCAGCCCGTTCCGCGCACCGGCCCGACGCAGAAGGCGAACAGCATCAGGGGTGGCAGCACGACTTCGTAGAGGACGCTCGCCTCGCCCGCCAGCACGAGGACGCCGCCCGCGGCGAGCGCGCCCAGGAAGGTGCCGATCAGGGCCAACCGGACGGTGGCCCGGGTCAGTACGGCGGTGGTGCGGGTGAGGCTGAGTACCGCGAGCATCGCCCAGAAGCCGTGCGGCAGTGACACCACCCCGGCGACGGTCCTCGCCACGGCAAGGGCCAGGGCGATGCGGACGGCGTTCTGGAAGTACACGGACCGGGGCCCCGCGTGTCCGGCGAACCGGTGGCACCAGAGCCGGACCGGGCTCATCCGGGCGTACCAGAACCGGTCGGCCCGGACCGGCTCCGGCCCCGGCGCGCGCACCGGCTCCGTCTCCGGCTCCAGCCCCTCCAGCCCCCGTGCCGGTTCCGCGTCCGCGGCGGCCGCGCGGCCCCGTACGGCGATCTCCGCGGCGCTCCGCAGGACCAGCGCGGCATCCGCCACCTCCACGAGCGCGGCGTTGCGCACCCCCGACGCGTGGTCCGTCACGGGGGTCCGGGCGAGGGCGGTCCGCAGGCCCCGCAGGGTGGCCGAGCCGGTCTCCGGCCGGCGTCCCCGCCCGAGCAGGGCGGCGGTCCCGGTCGCCGATTCCCGTACGGCCCGTACGAGGTCCGGTCCGGCCGGTCCCGCCGGCCGGCCGGGAGCCGGCGGCGGCAGGGCCTGGAGGCGGCTCAGCAGGGTGCGGGCGGCCAGCCCGGTGTGCGCCAGCGCGCGTTCGCGCACGCCGGGGCCGGCGGGCCGTTCCGCCTCCGGGACCCGCGAGGGCCGCAGCCCCATGGCGATCTCCGAGGCGCGGGCGCTCTCCGCGTCGGGCAGGGTGTACGGCGGCACCTCCCGGCGGGCGGCGCACCGGGCGGCCTCCTCGGCGGCCTCGGCGGCCCGGTCCCGGTAGCGGGGGACGGGCGGGTCGGGCAGGACGAACCTCTCGGCGAGGACGAGCAGCAGGATCCCGGCGACGGTGCCGGCCAGCCGTTCGCCGAGGGTGCCCGGAGCGTACGGCGGGAAGCTGGGCAGGATGTACAGCAGTTGGAGTCCCGGCGCGGCGCCCGCCTGGCGGGGTCCGGCCACCGCGCCGAAGGCCAGGCAGAAGCCGATGACGAGCATGCCGGCCACGGCGCTCCAGGTCCGTACGGCGAGACAGGTGCCCAGGACCACCAGGGCGCAGGCGGCGGGGAGCAGGCGGACGAGGAACGCGGACCGCTGGCGTCCGCTGCCCGGTATCTGCGACAGCACGGCCAGCGCGACGGCCGCGAAGAGCGCGTAGGTGGCGCTGACCGGCCGGTCCATGCCGTACAGGAACCCGTAGAAGCCGGTGCACGCGGCCAGGGTGGCCCGGACGGCCCGCCGCGCGACCGCGGGCAGCGGGCCGGTGCCCGTCCGGAGTTCCACGAGGGGACGCACCCCTTCAGCGTCCCACCACCCGCCCCGGCGGCCACTCGGGGGGAGCGGACGCCGCGCACCGGCGATCGGCCGCCGGCGGTCGGCCGCCGTGCGCGGACCTCGGCGGTGTCGGGGTCAGTTCGCCCGCGGGAGGGGCTTGAGCAGGGCGAAGACCGCGCCGCTCGGGTCCGCGAGCCATCCGATCCGGCCGACGTCGGGCACGTCCGCGCCGGGCATCAGAACCGTTCCGCCGCTGTTGCGCGCGGTGTCCACCACGGCGTCGACGTCCGCGACCGCGAAGTACGGCACCCAGCGCGTGTCGGTCTCCCCCTCCGTCAGGGGGGCCACCCCGCCGAAGGACCCGTCCTCCTGCTTCCCCTCGCCGATGCTGAGCACCTGGTACGTCATTCCGGGCATGTCCATGTCCCGCGAGCGCAGCCCGAAGAGCCCGCCGTAGAAGTCGACGGCGGCCGCCGGGTCCGGCACGTGGAGCTCCACCCAGCACAGGGTGTTGTCGACGGACGTCAGCCCGAGACCCGGGGTCCTGCCCGGCTTCCAGACGGCGAAGTCGGCGCCCTGCGGGTCGGTGTACTGCGCGAGCCAGCCCTCCCCCATGACGTCCATCGGCTCGACCCGGACATCGCCGCCGCCGTCGCGCACGCCCTTCGTGGTCGCGTCCATGTCCTCGGACTGGAAGTACACGGTCCACGCGGAGGCAGCCCCCGGGTCCAGCTCCCCGACGGCCGCGACGGTCTTCCCGTCCACCTGGAAGAACCCGTACCCGCCCGTCTCGGGCCCGAGGAGGTGGAACTCCCAGCCGAACACGGCCCGGTAGAAGGCCGCGGCGCGCGGGATGTCGGGGCTGCCGAGGTCGATCCAGTTGGGCGAGCCGGTGCGGTAGTCGGTGCCGAGCATGCGTTCCTCCTGTGGTGGACTGCGGATGAGGGGTACCCACGGGGGGCTCCCTCCACCTTTACGAAGAGCCGGTACACGGACGAGGATCCCCGCCGCGCCGCATCCACCCGTCCCGCCGCAACGGGGTTCACCCGTCCGGTCCTGACGCGGCCTCCGTCCGGCAGGACCGGGTCGTCCTCCCGTCGCGCCGACGGCCCCCGCCCGCGCGGTGCGCGCCGCGTCACGGGCCGTCACCGAGCCTTCCGACAGCGGCCCTTCGGCAGTCCGAGGGGACGCGCCCAATGACTAGTAGGAAACTTTCCTGTTTGCTAGCATCCCGGTTCGGCGGCCCGGCGCGGTGCCCGATCCCCCGGGGCATGACGCGCTCAGCGAGAGCTCTGACCCGGCCGCCGTGACCGGGCCCGACCCTGCCCTCGCCGGCCGGGGCGGGCCGGGTCACGTACCCGTGCCAGCTCTCGTCACCCCCAAGCCAGGGAGTACAGGAATGCGCCTGAACACCCAAGCTCCACCCCCTCTGCACGCGTCGAACCGGACGGTGGGCGTGGTCCTCGCCTCCGTACTGCTGCTCGTCGGCGGTCTGCTCCTCGCCTATCCCGAGCGGGCCGGCGCCGCCGCCGACCCGGTCATCTCACGCGGCAAGACCGCCACCGCCTCCTCGAGCGAGACCTCCTCGCTCGGCCCGCAGAACGCCTTCGACGGCAACGCGGCGACCCGCTGGGCCAGCGTCGAGGGCAAGGACCCGCAGTGGATCCGCGTCGATCTCGGCGCCGACGCCACCGTGTCCCGCGTGAAGCTCAGTTGGGAGGCCGCGTACGCCAAGGTGTACCGGGTCGAGATCTCCGCCGACGGCTCCACGTGGACGCGCCTCGCCAACGAGACCGCCGGGAACGGCGGCACCGACGACTGGACCGCCCTGTCCGGCAAGGGCCGTTACCTACGCGTGTACGGCACCGCCCGGGGCACCGCGTACGGCTACTCGCTGCACGAGGTCGAGGTCTACGGCACCCCCGGCGGCGGGACTCCCCCGCAGACCGGCGCCTTCACCGTGGTGGCCGCCGGCGACATCGCCGCCCAGTGCACCGCCTCCGACAGCGGCTGCGCCCATCCCAAGACGGCCGCCCTGGCCCAGAAGATCAACCCGAAGTTCTACCTGACCATGGGTGACAACCAGTACGACGACGCCCGGATCGCCGACTACCGCGCCTACTACGACAAGACCTGGGGGGCCTTCAAGGACAAGACCCACCCGATTCCCGGCAACCACGAGACGTACGACCCGGCCGGGTCCCTGGCGGGCTACAAGTCGTACTTCGGGGCGATCGCCTACCCCCAGGGCAAGAGCTACTACAGCTTCGACGAAGGCAACTGGCACTTCATCGCCCTCGACTCCAACTCCTTCGACCAGAAGGCCCAGATCGACTGGCTGAAGGCCGACCTCGCCGCCAACGGCAAGCAGTGCATCGCCGCCTACTGGCACCACCCGCTGTATTCCTCGGGCGGCCACGGCAACGACCCGGTCAGCAAGCCGGTCTGGAACATCCTCTACGGAGCCAAGGCCGATCTGGTGCTGAACGGGCACGACCACCACTACGAGCGGTTCGCCCCGCAGGACCCCAACGGCAAGGCCACCGCCGACGGGATCACCGAGATCGTCGGCGGCATGGGCGGCGCCGAGCCCTACGAGATCGAGAACGTCCAGCCCAACAGCCAGAAGCGCATCAGCGGCCCCTACGGCGTGCTGAAGATGGACTTCACCGACTCGGGCTACAGCTGGACCTACGTCGACACCGACGGCAAGACCCAGGACACCAGCCCGAAGTACACCTGCCACTGATGTACTTGGCGACCACAGGCCGCCGGGACGCGTCGGTTCCGCCCCTTTCCGAAGGGGCGGGCCGGCGCGTCCCCGGCACCGTCCTGGCACTCGGCACGGTCAGCCTCGTCACCGACGTCTCCTCCGAGATGGTCACCGCGGTGCTGCCGCTCTACCTCGTCCTCGGACTCGGTCTCTCCCCCCTCCAATTCGGCTTCCTGGACGGCCTGCTGAACGGCGCGGCCTCGATCGTGCGCCTGCTCGGCGGCCACTTCGCCGACCGCGGCGACCGGCACAAGCGGATCGCGGGCATCGGCTACGCCCTCTCCGCCGGCTCCCGGCTCGGCCTGCTCCTCGCCGGGGGCGCCACCGGAGGCATCGCGGCCGCCCTGGCGGCCGACCGGATCGGCAAGGGCATCCGTACGGCGCCGCGCGACGCGCTGATCACCCTGAGCAGCCACCCCGACGACCTCGGCCGCTCCTTCGGCGTCCACCGGGCCATGGACACCACCGGCGCCCTGCTCGGCCCGCTGGCCGCCTTCGCCCTGCTCCGGGCGACCGCGGAGGCGTACGACGCGGTGTTCTTCGTCAGCTTCTGCACCGGCCTCCTCGGCGTCCTGCTCCTCGTGCTCTACGTACCCGGGCGGCAGCACGCCGAGCTGCCGGCGCCGCCCGGACCGCCGGCCGTACGGGCCGTACCGGCCCCGGCCGCACCGGGCCCGTCCCGCCGTAAGGGCACGACCTTCCAGGCCCTGCGCGATCCCGTCTTCCGGCGGATCCTCGGGGCCGCCGCCCTGCTCGGCGCCGCCACCATCGGCGACGCCTTCGTCTACCTCCTGCTCCAGCGGCGCCTGGCACTCGACGCCGGCTGGTTCCCGCTGCTGCCCCTCGGCGCGGCCGCGACCTACCTCCTGCTCGCCGTCCCCGCGGGGCGGATCGCGGACCGCGTCGGCCGCAGGCTGCCGTTCCTCTGCGGACACCTCGCACTCCTCGGGGCCTACGTGGCCCTGCTCCTCCCGTCCGGCGGCGCGGCCGCCCCGCTCCTCCTCGTACCGGTCCTCGTGCTGCTGGGCGTCTTCTACGCGACCACCGACGGCGTACTGATGGCCCTGGCCGGACCCGTACTCCCCACCGAGGGACGGGCTCGCGGACTCGCCGTGCTCCAGACCGGCCAGGCGGTGGCCAGGCTGGTCGCCGCGGCGGGCTTCGGCGCCGCGTGGACGGCATGGGGAGCGGGCACCGCGCTCGGGACGGCGGCAGCCGTCCTGCTCGCCGCGCTGGCGGGCAGCTGGGCGCTGCTCGCCCGCGTCCCCGCCCACCCCCTCCCCGCTCCCGCCGGGACACCCGGCGCCCCCGCTCCCGCTCCCGCTCCCGAGAGGCGGACCCGATGACTGCCGAAACCCTCAGCCCACGTCCCGGCGCGAGCCCCGGCCACGGCCCCGGGCCCGGGGGCCGGCCACCGCTCGGCCTGCGGGCCCGAATCGCCGTCGTGGCCGCCGCCGTCGTGCTCCTCGCCGGCGGATCCATCGGGTACGCGGTGCACGCGGGCCACCGGTCGGAGCGCCGGCAGGGATCCGCCGACAGCTCCTTCGCCCTCGCCGGTCCCGCCCTCTACTTCCGGGACCAGGCCACGGGCCGCGTCGCGCACCGCCCGCCTCCCGCGGCCGGCGGCGACGCCCAGGCTGCCGGCGCGGCCACCACCGGAGGCCCCGTCTGCGACCGCTTCCACGCCGGCGGGGACACCGCCCTGTGTCTGCGCGCCGAGCCGGGGGTCCTGCCGAAGACGTACGCGATCGTCCTCGACCGGCGGCTGGCCGAGGTGCGGCGGATCACCGTGCCCGGCGTCCCGACACGGGCCCGGGTATCGGCCTCCGGCCGGATGCTGGCCTGGACGGTCTTCGCCACCGGCGACTCGTACTCCACCACGGCCTTCTCCACCCGGACCGCCATCCTCGACCTGGACACCGGCTACCTCGTCAAATCCCTGGAGGAGATCCCGCTCACGATCGACGGCGCCCGGTACCACGCCCCCGACGTGAACTACTGGGGCGTGAGCTTCGCGCGCGACGACAACCGCTTCTACGCGACCGTCTCCAGCAAGGGGCACACGTACCTCGTCGAGGGCAACGTGAAGGACTGGTCGGCGAAGGCGCTGCGGCAGAACGTCGAATGCCCCTCGCTGTCGCCCGACAACACCCGGCTCGCCTTCAAGAAGAAGGTCTCCGACGACCCGGCCGCACCCTGGCGGCTGTACGTCCTCGACCTCGCGACCATGCGGGAGACGCCGCTCGCCGAGACGCGCAGCGTCGACGACCAGGCCTCGTGGACGGACGACAGTACGGTCGCCTACGCGCTGCCGGGCGCGGACGGGCGCGCGAGCGACGTCTGGACCGTCCCCGCGGACGGCACCGGCGCCCCCGGCCTGGCCGTCCCGGGCGGCTCGTCCCCGGTGGTGGTGCGCTGAGCCGACTCCCGCGCGCCCGACGCCGCCGGCGCGCCCCCGCGCACGCCGCCTACGAGGGGTTCGCGGCGGGCCGGTAGCGCTCGAGGTGGGCGCGGACCTGGTCCAGGTAGGGCTGGATGCTCCGGAGGCCGGCGTCCTGCCGTTGCACGATCCAGGTGGCGGTGCGGTAGGCGGCGGCGACGTTGAGGGCCGGATCTCCGGGAACCCCTTCGAGTTCGGGGGCGATGGCGCACAGCATCCTGCCCATCGCCGGGATCGAGTCCTCGGGGGTGAACGGCGGGACGGGGACCGTGCTCTGACGCTCGGGCGGCAGGTAGTAGCGCAGCACGCGAGGGGTCCAGCGGGCGATGCCGTACTCGTCCTTCCCGGGATCGCTGAGGGCCGCGTCGAAGCCGCTCTCCGCCGCGAGCATGGCCGCGATCAAGGCGGGGGTTACCTGGGGGACGTGGCACAGGGTGCCGGCCTGGACGATCAGGGCGCGGTACTCCCGCGGGATGTCGCTGTCGGTGCGCAACCATCCCGCGTCGTCGGGGAGCCGCGCGCTCGTCACGGACATCGCCGCGTCGCGCGGCCGGTCCGTACGGGCGTCGGACTCC
Organism: Streptomyces sp. NPDC006544; assembly: GCF_040611715.1. Taxonomy (NCBI): domain Bacteria; kingdom Bacillati; phylum Actinomycetota; class Actinomycetes; order Kitasatosporales; family Streptomycetaceae; genus Streptomyces; species Streptomyces sp. NPDC006544. The sequence continues at coordinate 15,114 of NZ_JBEXOV010000076.1, forward strand.
AGCGCGGCGGAGTCTCCCGGCACCAGCGTCGCGAACGCGGCGACGCTGACGGCGCAGACGGCGGCCATGACGGCGCCGAGGCCGGTGGCCCACCGCCGGCGGGCCGGCCCGCGCGCACGCGAGGCCGGCGACGGGCGGGGCGGCGGGGGCGGCGACACCGAGGGGGCAACTTCCGCCGGCGGGAGTGCGGGTGACGACGGTGAGGGTGACGGCGCCCCCGTCATGAGGATGTGGGTGTGGACGCGGCGCTGCTCCCAGGCGTCCGGGTCTCCGTCGCAGGCGCCGACGAAGGCGGCCAGCACCGCGGCTCCGGGGAGGCGATGTCCCGCGGTCGCCGCGGCGAGGGTCGAGGCCGAATAGTGCGTACGGGTGGCGAGTTCGCGGTAGGGCGGACTGCCGGCCCGGCGTCGCAGGTCCCTCAGGTCACAGGCGAACCGGGCCAAGGGCCCGTGTCCGGGGTCGAGCGGCCGTTCCTGCCGTCCCATGCTCCCGTTCCTCTCTGTCCGTGCGTTGTCCGGCCGACCCGGGCCGTCGCTCCGGTTGTCCGGGGAAGGCTCGTTGTCCGGTGATTGTCCGAGGACTGTTCGACGAGGTGGCGGACGCGAGAGCCCCGGCAGCAACATCAACACGAGCATCCAGCCCGGGTATCGGGCGGGACAACGCCGCTTTCGGCCCCGTACCCGCTTGTGGGGCACTTCACAGGGCCCGCGTCCGTGCCCGCGTGCGCGGGCGCGACCACCGGATCGCACCTCACCACCTCACCACCTCACCACCTCTGGAGGACCGATCGATGTCCACCCCTTCACATCCCGACCGCCCCGCCGTCAGCCGCAGGACCGTGCTGATGGCGGGCGCGGGCGCCGCCGCCCTGGCCGCGGGCGCGGTCGGGGCGGGGCCCGCCGCCGCCGCGCCCCGTACCGGTGCGGGGGCCGCCGCCCAGCAGGGAACGCCGCTGTGCGAGGTACCCGGTGACTCGGCCAACGCACAGGGCCTGGGGTCCGGGGACCTCGCCATCCCCTACTACCGGGAGCACGACAACTCCTGGGGGTACGTCTTCGGCGACTCCTGGGCGGGGCCGGGACTGAGCGGGAACTACCTCGGCTCCCCGGTCATGCTGAACCAGGCCGGCTTCGACGCCTCCGGCGCGACGCCGATCTCGTTCACCTGGGCACAGCCCACCGGCGGCGCCGCCGATCAGCTGTTCGACTACCGGCACGAGCAGGACAACGGGCACGGCTGGGAGGTCAGCCGCATTCCGAACGACTGCATCGAGTTCGGCGGCCGCACCTACATCCAGTACACGTCCGTCGCCGTCTGGGGCCCGCCCGCCGGCTACGACGGCTCCCTGATGTCCGGCGTGGCCTACTCCGACGACCACGGCGTGACCTGGCACGACTACCCCTACCACTGGCCCGGTGACACCCAGGGGGTGAACCAGTCCATGTACGGGATGTGGTCGTTCGCCGGGATCGACCCCGACGGCTGGCTGTACATCTTCTCGAAGCGCTGGAACGGCACGCACCGCAACACGGCCGACGGCGGCGCCATCCAGCTGTTCCGCATCCAGCCCCACGAGTTCCGCGCGGGCAACTTCGGAGCCCAGCAGAACTGGGCCTTCCTGGACAACCGCTGGCAGTGGACCACCTCGGCCGCGCCCTCGCCCCTCCTGACGGGCAACAACATCGGCGAGTTCTCGGTGAAGCGCATCGGCGGCACGTACTGCATGAGCTACTTCGACGTGACCGACTACTCGATCTGCACGCGCACAGCGCCCCGGCCCGACGCCGCGTGGACCGCGCCCAAGCCGCAGATCGCCGGCAACAACACCTGGCCGCCGAACCATTGGGGCAAGCCGCAACTCCCCTTCCTGTACGGCGGATACATCCACCCGGGAAGCGCGAGCGCGCACTCCCTCACCCTGATCGTGTCCCAGTGGAACGGCCAGGTCGGCCAGTCGCCCTACCGGGTCCTCCAGTACGACGGCATCAACCCGTAGCCGCCACCGGGGAGGGCCGGGCGGCACACCAGCGCTCATCCGGCCGCTCGCCCCGTCGCCCGCCGACCCGCCGCACACCCCCACGAGTGACCCCTACGCAGAGGAGAACACGCATGAACGGCCTTGCCGCGCCCCGGGCCCCACGGACGCGATTACGGATCACGGTGCTGCTCGCCGCCGTGGCCGTGGCCACCACCCTGACCGGCCCCGCGGCCCGGGCCGTCCAGGGCCCGCAGGACATTCCCGGCCCCCTGAACCACGCCGCGCCGGCCGCGGCGTACTGCGCCATCCCCGCGGACCGGGACATCGCGGTGACCCGCAAGGTCTACGAGGTGGGCCAGCGGATGAACGTGTCCGACAAGGTCATGCTCGCCGGGTTCGAGACGGGCTGGGTCGAGTCCCGGATGAACAACCTGGACTGCGGGGACCGCGACTCGCTCGGGGTCTTCCAGCAGCGGCCCTCGCAGGGGTGGGGCTCGCCCGAGCAGATCCTCGACGTCGACTACGCGGCCGGCAAGTTCTTCGAGGTGGCCCTCCAGATGGAACCCGGCATGGAGGGAAGCAGCCCCGGGGCGCTCGCCCAGGCCGTCCAGCGCTCCGCCTACCCCGAGCGGTACGACCAGGTGGAGGGCACCGCCCGGTCGATGCGGGACGAGGCGTTCTGGCCGTACGGCACGATCGGCGCGAAGTACGACGCCCTGGGCGGCCCGGGCGGCCCGCTCGGCGGACCGCTCCGCGCCGAGGAGGCGTCCTCCCTGGGCGGGCGGTTCCAGTTGTTCCGCAACGGGATCGTCCTGTGGCACCCGGACGCGGCGTACGCGGTCTACGGGGACATCCTGCAGAAGTTCTGGGCCACGGACGCGGAGCGCGCCTGGGGCTTCCCGGTCATGGACGAGGCCGACGCGGCACAGGCGCCCGACGGGACCCGCGGACGCTACCAGTTCTTCGAACGCGGCCTGTTCCTGTGGTCCCCGCAGACCGGGACGCACATCGTCCACGGAGCGATCTACGACGCCTTCCACGCGGCCGGACACGAGAGCGCGCTCGGCTACCCCACCACCGACGAGTTCGACGAAGCCGGAGGCAAGGCACAGAAGTTCCAGAAGTCGACGATCCACTGGAACCCCGCACGGGGCACCTGGATCACCAGCAACTGACGGGGGAGAGATTCATGGGAACGCTGATCCTGCGGCGTGCGGCCGGGGCGGTGGCGCTGGTCGTGGCCGCCCTCGCGCTCACCTTCTCCTCGGCTCCGGCCGCGAGCGCCTCGGAGCCGGGCGGGCCGATCGGACGGGGCGAGGCGATGGACCGCGCGTGGTCGTGGGTCGCCGAACAGGTGCCGTACAGCTGGGACGGCTGTTACGAGAACCGGTTCGGCTGCTACCGCCCGGACTGCTCGGGGTTCGTCTCGATGGCCTGGCACCTCGGCTCCTCCCTGACGACGTGGGACCTGTGGAACGTCACCTTCGACATCCCGGCGGGCGACCTGCAACCGGGTGACGCCCTCCTGCGCGACTCGGGCGGCACGGACCACGTGGCGCTGTTCGTGCGCTGGGCGGACGAGTCGCACACCCGGCCGGTGGTGCGCGAGGAGTACGACTTCGGGCACGTGGCCGAGGAGCGGGTCTGGGGTGACGGGCTGCGGGGTTTCGCTCCGCGCCGCTACAACGGCCTGGACGACCTGATGCCCTACGGCGCGATCGCGGAGAAGTACGACGCCCTGGGCGGGCCGGGCGGGCCGCTCGGCGAGCCGGTCACGGGTGAGCGCGACTCCTCGCTCGGCGGGCGGTTCCAGCAGTTTCGCAACGGGATCGTCCTGTGGCACCCGGACGCGGCGTACGCGGTCTACGGGGACATCCTGCAGAAGTTCTGGGCCACGGACGCGGAGCGCGCCTGGGGCTTCCCGACCATGGACGAGGCCGCCGGCTCGGCGGCTCCCGACGGGACCCGCGGACGCTACCAGTTCTTCGAACGCGGCCTGTTCCTGTGGTCCCCGCAGACCGGGACGCACATCGTCCACGGAGCGATCTACGACGCCTTCCACGCGGCCGGACACGAGAGCGCGCTCGGCTACCCCACCACCGACGAGTTCGACGAAGCCGGCGGCAAGGCACAGAAGTTCCAGAAGTCGACGATCCACTGGAACCCCGCACGGGGCACCTGGATCACCAGCAACTGAGGTTCACGGCCGCGCCGCGACCCTGACGAACGCCTTCCGGTAGGCCGTCGGGGTCGTGCGCATCTGCCGCGTGAAGTGGTGGCGGTACGTCGCGGTCGCGTCGAAGCCGACCGCGGCGGCCACCTCGTCCACCGTGCCCTCACCCGACTCCAGCAGCGGCAGGCTCGCGCAGACCCGCTGGGAGATGACCCATCGGATCGGGCTCACTCCGTTGCGCCGGGTGAAATGGCGCAGGTAGGAACGCTCCGACATCCGGGCCTCGCGGGCCAGGGCCGCGACGGAGAGCGGGGCGTGCAGGCGCCGCATGGCCCAGGCCATGCTCTGGGTGATGCCGTCGTCCACGGCGCCGGGGCCGATGTCGCCGACGGCGGCCTCGATGAACTGGGCCTGCCCGCCCTCGCGGTGCGGCGGTACGACGAAGCGGCGGGCCACCGTATTGGCGACGGCGGCGCCGTGGTCCGCGCGGATCAGATAGAGGCAGAGGTCGATGCCCGCGGCGCTGCCCGCGCTGGTGAGGACGTCGCCGTTGTCGACGTACAGCACGTCCGGGTCGACCTCGATCGCCGGACGCCGTTCGGCGAGGGTGCGGGCGTAGCGCCAGTGGGTGGTGGCCCGCCGGCCGTCGAGGAGGCCGGTCGCGGCGAGCGCGAAGGCGCCCGAGCAGATCGAGACCAGGCGCGCGCCCCGGGCGTGGGCTTCGAGCAGGGCGTCGACGAGCGGCTTCGCGATCGGGCCGCCCGCGGCGGAGACGCCGGGGATGATCACGGTGTCCGCGGCCGCGAGCACGTCGAGGCCGTGTTCGGCGCGCAGGGTGAATCCGCCGACCACCCTCAGGTCCCGGCCGGGCTCCGCCGAACAGACGCGGAGCTCGTACCAGGGGATGTCGCCCAGCTCGGGACGGGCGAGTCCGAAGACCTCGACCACCACGCCCAGCTCGAAGGGGGCCATGCCGTCGAAGGCGAGGACCGCCACGACGTGGGCCGGGACGGGCTTGTTGATCTCGACGGCCACGCCGGCCGTCGCGTGCGGGGCGGGCGGGGCGGGCACGGAGGTCATGTCGACACTGTAGCCAGCCGCCTCGCGTGCCCGCCCCGCCCGTCCGTCCGCCCGTCCGCCCCTCCGCGGGCTAGCCCAGCGCGCCGAAGGCCTGGGTGAAGGCGAGCGGCTGCTGGAGGATGGAGCTGCAGCTCGCGTCGGCGTGGCCGACGGCTCCGGCCGGGCACTGCTTGTCGCGGGTGGCGGACCACATGGCCAGCCGGCCGATCCCCTTCGCCCGCGCGAACTCCACGAGTTCGGTCGCGTCGGCGACGGTGAACACCTCGGTCGCGACGTCGTTGACGCCGATCATCGGAGTGACGGCGACGGCCTTCCAGGCGGCCGCCTCGGAGATGCCGAGGACGCCCTTGAGCTGCGCCTGGGTGGCCGTCGCGGCCTGGATCGCGTACTGGCCCATGTCGCCGCCGTAGGCGGGCCCGTAGTCCATGGCCATGACGTTGACCCCGTCGATGCGCACCCCGGCCCGCTTCGCGTCGGCCAGCAGGGCCACGCCGGGCTGGGTGAGGCCCTCCGGCATCACGGGCAGGGTGAAGGCCACGTCCAGGCCGGGGTGGGACTTCTGCAGCAGGGCTATGGCCTGCGCGCGGCGGGTGTTCGCCGCGGTGTCGGGCAGGGCCGCGCCCTCGATGTCGAAGTCGACCTTCGTCAGCCGGTACTGGTCGATGACCTTGCCGTACGCGGCCGCCAGCTCGTTCGCGGATCCGCAGTTCAGTGCGAGCTCGTGCCCGGCGGCGCCGCCGAAGGAGACCCGTACGTCCCCGCCTTTGGCCCGCAGGGCTCCGATCTGCGCGGCGACCTTGTCGCTCGCCAGGTCGGTGACGCCTCCCCACAGCGGGGCGCAGCTTCCGCCGGAGGTGATGAAGGCGAGGTGGAACTCCTTCACGCCGGTCCGGGCGGCGGTGTCGACCAGGTCGTAGGACGGGTAGAGGGAGGTGTCCACGTACGGGGCGAAGCGCGCTCCCGCGCCCGGGGCTCCGCCGGTCGGCGGGGGCGTGGGGGTGATGGGCGGCGCCGGGGTCCGGGTGGGAGCCGGCCCGGAGGGCGTGGAGGTGGCGGGGGTGCTCGTGGTCGGGGCGGCGGTGGGGGTGGCTGTCGGGGTTGTGGTGGGGCGGCCTCCCGGCAGGGGCGTCGTGCCCTGGTCCACGGAGCACTTCGCCCCGTTGATCCGGCAGGAGGTCGGGTTGCCGGGGCTGCCGGTCCCGCTCGTCACGAAGCCGATCGTGGCGGAGGCTCCGGCCGCCAGTTCCTTGTTCCAGTCCGCGGGCTTCACGGTGACGTGCCGCCCGTCGACGGTGTGGGTGCCGTTCCACAGGGAATCGATCTTCGTGCCGTCGGGCAGGTCGAACTCCAGGGTCCACCCCTGCTGCGCCTGTCCCTTGTTGTTGGTGATCACGTACTGGCCGGTGTAACCGCCGCTCCAGGAGCTGGACTTGGTGTACACCGCGCCCACGGCGGCGGCCTGGGCGGTACCGGTGAACGCGATGACGGCGCCGCCGATCACCACCGCCACCGCGAGGGCTCCCGCGGCCTTCGCCTTCTTGTTCGCCGTGCGCCGGTGACCGCTCGTACTGCCCATCGCGTGCCTGCCTCTGTTACGGGGGGGGTGTGGGGGGTGTGGCAGCACGCTAGCCGCCCCCGAACGGACATTTGATCGATGAGGGGCGTCGGGGCTGAGCCTTAGGTTCCGCTTAAGGAAGCGATCGGGAGCCGTTAAGGCGGACCGCTCGCCCGGGCCGCCAAGTCCGCTGCGTGAACAGTCGGTTGATCTCCCCGGCGCGGCGGCCCGACGGCACATATGCTCCCTTCCGTACGCACGTGCTGACGTATGCCGCTACCGCCGTACGCAGTGCGCCGTACGTCCGAACGCCGCGCGAGCCGTAAGGGGACCGCCCCGTGAGTGTCCGAATTCAACCCTCCTCCCAGGTCGACGAGACGGCCGAACTCGGTGACGGGACCACGATCTGGGATCTCGCGCAGGTGCGCGAGAAGGCCCGGCTCGGCCGGGACTGCATCGTCGGGCGCGGCGCGTACGTCGGCCCCGGCGTGCGGATCGGGAACAACGTGAAGCTGCAGAACTACGCGCTGGTGTACGAGCCCGCCGAACTCGGCGACGGGGTGTTCATCGGCCCGGCCGTCGTGCTCACCAACGACTTCTACCCGCGCGCGGTGGACCCGGACGGCCGGCAGAAGCGCGGCGGCGACTGGGAGGCCGCCGGGGTGGTGGTCGCCGAGGGTGCCTCGCTGGGGGCCCGTTCCGTGTGCGTGGCGGGGGTGCGCGTCGGACGGTGGGCGCTGGTGGCGGCGGGCGCGGTCGTCTCCCGCGACGTGCCTGATTTCGCCCTGGTCGCGGGGGTGCCGGCCCGCCGCATCGGCTGGGTCGGACGAGCCGGGGTGCGACTCGTGGAACGCGAGGGAGAGCCGGGGGTATGGGAGTGCCCTCGCACCGGCGCGCTGCACGAGGAGACGGACGGAACCCTGTCCGAGCGGGCCTGACGCGACGTCGGCAATTTGAGTCAGCGGCATTTCCCCAAAACCACAATCAACGAACATCCTTGGGCATACCTTGTCCCTGTACACGGGATCTGAACAGGCAACAGGCTCTGTTCAGTGGGGGGTTGTACACGACGAGGGCATCGCGGGCAAGGTGGGGCCGGGCGCGACCACGCGCCGGGCCGACGCCGTCGTCCGCAGGTGTCCGGACCAGGACGTCACTGGAGGGGGATCCAGGGTCGGCCTCGGAAAGCTCGTGCCATCGGGGGGATCAGACCGACAGCACGCGCGCCGTCATGCGCAGTCCCCTCCGCCGGACGACGACCCGCCGGGTCCGTCCCAGGAACAATGCAGAGGGGGTAGGTGTGTTGGAGCGTTGCGGCTCGAACATGCGGGGTGTGCGCGGCACACGGGGAACCGGGGTGGGGTACCGGTGACCACCACACGATTAGCGGCACTGGCCGAAGAGGACTCCTCGCTGCACCTGCTCGCCGAGCGGCTGCTCGCGCTGGCCGAGGCGGGGCTGCCCGACATGTATCTGCCGGGCACGGAGGACTTCGTGTTCACCCGGGCGGGGACGGTCACGTCCGACGGAACCCGCCGCGTGGAGGGGCGCGGAACCAGCACCCGTTACGGTGCCATCACCGTGCTGGGCGCACGGTTCCTGCCCGAGGAGCGCCAGCGGCCCCTGTTCGGCGGCCGCACGGCCGCGCAGTTCGCGGCCCTGCTGGTGGAGCGGCTGCCCGCCGTGACCAACCTCGGCGACGCCGCGCTCATCGCCTGGGCCGCCGCCGAGACCGGCCATCCGAAGCTCCCGGACGCCCTCGCCAGGGTGGCCGAACTGGATGTCCCCGGACGCCCGCAGTACACCGTGGAAGCCGCCTGGGTGCTCTCCGCGCTCTGCGCCGCACGCTCCTCGGTGGACGTCGAGTACCGCCTGGCGGCCGCCCGCGAGCGCCTGCTGGCGTCCAGGACCGGCGGAGTCCCGCTCTTCCCGCACGCCACCGGGCCGGGGCTGCTCCCCGGATACCGCTCCCACGTGGCCTGCTTCGCCGACCAGACCTATCCGCTCCAGGCACTGGCGCGCCTGCACGCGAGCGGCTCCGACCCGGAGGCACTCGCGGCCGCCGACGCCTGCGCCGCCCGCATCTGCGCCCTGCAGGGGGACGGCGGACAGTGGTGGTGGCACTACGACGCCCGCACGGGCGGCGTCGTCGAGGGCTACCCCGTCTACAGCGTGCACCAGCACGCCATGGCTCCGACCGCCCTCCTCGACCTGGCCGACGCGGGCGGCACCGACTTCGGCGCCGCGATCCGCCGCGGACTGCGCTGGATGACGGACGTGCCCGAGATCAGCGGCCCCGACGGCACCCCGCGCGAGCCCGTGATCCTCGAGAAGTACGGCGTCACCTGGCGCAAGGTCTACCGCGGCGATCCCGCCAAGGCCGTCCGGGCCGCCCGCGGGCTCACCACCCGGGTGCTGCCGAAGGCCCGGCTGACCCCGCTCGACCGGGTCTTCCGGCCGCTCTCGGTGGACCGCGAGTGCAGGCCCTACGAGTTCGGCTGGCTGCTCCACGCCTGGCTCGGGGGGCTCGGGAGATGAACCACAGACAGACCCTCTTCGGGGTGGCGCTCGACGCCCTGACCATGGACGAGACCGTGCAGCGCTGCCTGGACGCGGTCCGGCGCGGCGAGCAGATCGAGATCGGCATGGTCAACGCCGCCAAACTGGTCAACATGCGGCGCGACCCCCGCCTCGCCGCGGCCGTCGCGGGCTGCGACCTGGTCCTGGCCGACGGCCAGGCCGTGGTGTGGGCCGGCCGCGTCCTCGGCGTCCGGCTGCCCGAACGCGTCGCGGGCATCGACCTGTTCATGCGGCTGCTGGCCGCCGCCGAGACCGCGGACATCCCCGTGTACCTGCTCGGCGCCCGGCAGGACGTACTGGAGCTGATGCTCCGGCGGATCTCCGAGAAGTTCCCGGCCCTGCGCGTGGCCGGCAGCCGCAACGGCTACTTCGCGGACGCCGATCAGGGCCCGGTCGCCGAGGACGTCGCGCGCAGCGGCGCCCGGCTGCTGTTCCTCGGCATGACCTCGCCCAAGAAGGAGATCTTCACCGCCGGCTACGGCGAACGGACCGGCGCCCACGTGGTGCACGGTGTCGGCGGCTCCTTCGACATCCTGGCCGGCATCACCAAGCGCGCCCCCCTGGTCTGGCAGCGGATGGGGCTCGAATGGTTCTACCGCACCCTCCAGGAACCGCGCCGCCTCGGCAAGCGCTACCTCACCACCAATGCCGCCTTCCTCCTCATGACCGTCCGGGAACTCATCCATCGCACACCGTCTGCGGGTTCCGCGAACAGGAGTCACTGATGCGCGTCGTCGTCGTGGGACAGGGTTACGTAGGCCTCCCGCTGGCCATCAGGGCCGCCGAGGTCGGACACCAAGTGGTCGGGTACGACGTGGACGCGCGGCGGGTCAAGAGCCTCGCCGCCGGCGAGTCGTACGTGGAGGACGTCTCCTCCGAACGCCTGAGCCGGGCCCTGGAACAGGGCAGCTACCAGGCCAGTGAACTCGCGCGTGACTGCGGCGGGTTCGACGTCGCCGTCGTCACCGTACCGACCCCTCTGCAGGACGGCGCCCCCGACCTGCGCTACATCGAGGAGTCGGCGCACACCCTGGCCCGCTTCCTGCGGCCGGGCGCCACCGTCGTCCTGGAGTCCACCACCTATCCGGGCACCACCGAGGAGCTGTTCGGCCCGATCTTGGAGGACGGCTCGGGCCTCACCGCCGGCGTGGACTTCCACCTCGGCTACAGCCCCGAGCGCATCGACCCCGGCAACACCGTCTGGGGCTTCCAGCAGACCCCCAAGGTCGTCTCCGGGGTGAACCCCGCTTCTCTCGAGGCCGTGGAGACCTTCTACGCGGGCCTCGTCGACACGACGGTGCCGGTGCGCTCCCCCAAGGAGGCCGAGCTGGCGAAGCTGCTGGAGAACACCTTCCGGCACGTCAACATCGCCCTGGTCAACGAGATAGCCATGTTCGCCCGCCACCTCGACATCGACGTGTGGCAGACCATCGAGGCCGCGGCCAGCAAACCGTTCGGCTTCATGAAGTTCACCCCGGGACCCGGGGTCGGCGGGCACTGCCTGCCGATCGACCCCTCGTACCTGTCCTGGCGGGTGCAGCGCGAGCTGGGCCAGAACTTCCGCTTCGTCGAGCTGGCCAACGACATCAACAGCCACATGCCCGAGTACGTGGCGCGCCGCGTCATGGACGCGCTCAACTCCAAGCGCCGCTCGGTCAACGGCTCCCGGATCCTGCTCCTGGGGCTGGCGTACAAGAAGAACACGGGCGACGCCCGGGAGTCCCCCGCCGTGCGCGTCTCCCAGCTGCTCCTCGACATGGGCGCGAAGGTGCGGGCAGCCGACCCCCACGTGGTGGAGAGCATCAAGGTGGACCCGCGTCTCTCGCGGGTCGAGCCGACCCGCAAGGAGCTGGCCGCCGCGGACGTGGTCGTCCTGCTCACGGACCACGACTCCTTCGACTACGCGATGATCGCCGAGCACGCCTCGCTGGTCCTCGACTGCCGCAACCGGATGTCCGGCCCCCTCGTGGAGGTGCTCTGAGACGTGGTGAGAGTCATCTGTGTGGCCGGAGCGCGGCCCAACTACATGAAGATCAAACCGGTGATGGACGCGCTGGAGCGCCGCGGCGTCGAGGTGGTGCTCGTCCACACCGGCCAGCACTACGACGATTCCATGAACGACGTGTTCTTCCGCGACCTGGGCATCCGTCCCCCCGACCGGTACCTGGGGGCCGGATCCGGCAGCCACGCCCAGCAGACCGGCCGGGTGATGGAGGCCTTCGAGCCGCTGGTCGACGAACTGGCCCCCGACGCCGTCGTGGTGGTCGGCGACATCAACTCCACGCTGGCCTGCGCCCTGGTCACCGCGAAGGCCGGCCCGCTGCTGGCCCACGTGGAGGCCGGCCTGCGCAGCCGTGACTGGAGCATGCCGGAGGAGGTCAACCGGGTGGCCACCGACCGGGTCAGCGACTACCTGCTGGCCCCTTCCCCCGACGCCGCCGCGAACCTGCGGGCGGAGGGGTACCGGGAGGACCAGATCCACGTCGTCGGCAACGTCATGATCGACACGCTGTTCGCCAACCTGGAGCGCGCCCGGGAATCGGACGTCCTGGAGCGGTACGGGCTCACTCGGGGCGGGTACGGGCTGGTCACCCTGCACCGTCCGGCCAACGTGGACGATCCCGACGCCCTGCGCGGCCTCCTGAAGGCCCTGGGCGAGATCTCCGGGCGCTGCCCGCTGCTGCTGCCCGTGCACCCGCGGGCCGCGCAGCGGCTGGCCGACGTCGGTGTCCCCGGCGGGATCCGGCTGGTGCCGGCCGCCGGGTACCTCGACTTCATCGCCCTGCAGGACTCCGCCCGGGTGGTCCTCACCGACTCCGGGGGCATCCAGGAGGAGACCACCGCCCTCGGCGTGCCCTGCGTGACCCTGCGGGAGAACACCGAGCGGCCGGTCACCGTCTCGGAGGGCACGAACGTCCTGGCGGGCACCGACCCGGACCGCATCGCGGCCACCGTGCACCGGGTGCTCGACGATCCGCCCGCGCCACGCTGCCCCGCACTCTGGGACGGCCGCGCGAGCGAGCGCATCGCCCGGGTCCTGCTGGACGGCCCGGCCGCGGCGACCCGGGCGCGGCCCACCGACCTCGCGCCGTAGCGAGAGGTCGCCCGGCACGGCGACGGCGCACCACGCCGACAACGCAACAACGCAACAACGGTAATCACCGCAATGACAGGGCGGCGGCGCGTGGAGGACACGACGCCGCCGCGAGGGGGAAACACCATGGATCTCGCGGAGATCTGGCGGGTCATGTGCAGGCGCTGGTACGTACTGCTGCCGGGACTGCTGCTCACGGCCGCGCTCATCGCCGGCGTGTACCTGCTGGTCCCGGTGGAGTACCGGTCGCAGAGCACGGTGACGCTCCTGAACTCGAAGAAGGCCACGGTGGCCTTCGACGGCAACCCCTTCCTGAGCACCCAGGCCTCGTTGACCGGAATGGCCGACGGCCTGGCCCGCAACCTCAACTCCGACGACTCCAGGGCCGATCTCAAGTCCCAGGGCCTGACGGGTGAGTACGAAGCGAAGATCGCCGACAACGCCCAGGGCCCGTTCATGTGGCTGAGCGTCACGGGTACGGACCCGGCCGCCGTCCTCACGTCGGACCAGATCTTCACCGCCTATGCCGAGAAGCGGCTGCAGGAGTTCCAGGCCCAGCAGTCCGTGCAGCCGGAGGCGATGATCCGGATGGCGACGATCGTGCCGCCGCAGACCCCGGAAGCCCAGACCAAGACCCGGCTGCAGTACCTCGTGATGGCGGGGGCACTCGGCTTCGTACTGAGTCTGGTGGCCACCTTCTTCGTGGAGGCCCGCCGCCGCAAGTCCGACCAGCGGAGCAGGCGCCTGCCCGGAGCCTCCGACACCGCCCGGCCCGGCCCCGCGGGCTCCTCCGACGCCACCGGACCCTCCGAACCCGCAGAATCCTCCGCCTCGGCCGATCCGTCGGCCACCATGGCGCTCACCGTCCTGCCTCCGTCGGCCGCCTACCGCTCCAGCACGTCTCCGTGACCGGCCCCGCGACGGACACCGGCGCCCCGCCCCCGGCCCCGGCCGGGGCGCCTTCCCTGGGCCGCAAGGTCGGCTCCGCCGCCCGGTGGAGCCTGGTCAACACCGTGGTCATGCGCCTCGGCAACTTCCTCACTGGGATCGTCCTCGCGCGCTTCTTCCTCGGACCCGAGGCGTGGGGCGTCTACGGGATCGCCCAGACGGTCCTGCTGGTCCTGCTCTCCGCGAACGAGCTCGGCGTCTCCCTGGCGATCGTGCGCTGGGAGGGCGACCCCCGCCGCTTCGCCCCGACGGTCCTCACCCTGAGCGCCGCCTCCAGCTGCCTGCTGTACGCCGTCCTGTTCGCGGCGGCCCCCGCGGTGGCCCGGGTGCTCGGCTCCCCCGAAGCCTCCGGCGTCCTGCGGGTGATGTGCGTGTGCGTGGTCCTCGACGGACTGTCGCAGGTGCCCGCCGGCTTCCTCACCCGGGAGTTCGCCCAGGGCCGGCGCATGGCCGTCGACGCGCTCAACTTCGTCCTCAGCACCGGGGTGACCCTGCTGCTGGCCGTCCAGGGCTGGGGGGCCATGAGCTTCGCCTGGGGATCGGTGGCGGGCAACGTGGCCGCCCTCGCCGGCTGCTGCCTCGCCGCGCCGGGCACCTTGAAGTTCGGCTGGGACCGGGACCAGGCCCGCGCCCTGCTCCGCTTCGGGCTCCCCCTCGCCGGGGCCAGCACGCTCGCCCTCGGGGTGGTCAACGTGGACACCATGGTGGTGGGTTCCACCCTGGACCAGCTGGCCCTCGGCTTCTACGTGCTCGCCTTCAACATCTCCGGCTGGCCCGTGCGCATCATCTCCGAGGCGGCCCGCCGCGTCTCCTTCGCCGGGTTCTCCCGGCTGGCCGACTCGCCCGGGGCGCTCGCCGGGGGGTTCGGCCGCGCCCTGGGCGTGGTGATGACGGGCACCGTCCCGCTCTGCGTCCTGCTGGCCGCCCTCTCCGCACCGGTCGTCGAGCTCGTCTACGGGGCGCGCTGGCTGCCCGCGGCCGCCGCGCTGCCCTGGCTGATGGGCCTCGGGCTGGTCCGGATCGGCTGCGAGCTCGCGTACGACTGCCTGGTGGCCATCGGCCGCCGCCGCTCCCTCATCGGGGTCCAGGCACTGTGGCTGGTCCTCCTGGTCCCGGCCCTCGTGATCGGCTCCGGCGCGGGCGGGATCGTCGGGGTGGCCCAGGGGCACGTCCTGGTCGCCGGGGCCGTCGTGGTGCCGGTGTTCCTCGTCGCGCTGCACCACGGCGGGATCGGCCTGGGCACCGTGGCGCGGGCCTGCGCCTGGCCCTTCCTCGGCGGCGTCGTGATGGCCGCCGTGGTCCTCGGTGTGGAGCGGCTCCTCGGCGACGGCGTCCTCGCCCTGCTCGCCACCGGGGCCGCCGGGACCCTGTGCTACGTCCTGTGCGTGCTGCCCAGCCGGGGTTTCCTGCGCGGCTCCGCGCCGGCCGCCGGCCCCGCCGCCGCGACCACCGCGACCTCGCCCGCCGGGAGTTGACCGCTGTGACACCTACCCGCAAGCGTCTATCGGCCTGGCTGGCGGCCGGGCTCGTCCTGGTGGCCGCCCTGGTCCTGTACCAGGCCGAGCGGACCGGGGTGAGCGGGCCTCCGGCCGCGTCCTGCCCGGAGGAGGCCCTCGAGTGCCCCGCCGGCGGCCCCTCGCCGGACCCGAAGCCCGCGCCCTCCGCGGAGCCGACGCCCTCGGACACCCCGGGTCCCTCCCCCGGCTCGCCCTCCCCCTCCGCCACGCCCCCGCCGGCGAGCGGCGGACCGCCCACCGCGGGTCCCGGCTGTTCCTCGCCGGGCGCCTGCGGGTTCCCCGACGGGCGGAGCACCGGTCCCCGGATCGCGCTGCAGCGCCACGACACCGGGAACATGTCCGTCAAGACCGACGGCATGGTCATCAAGGGCTGGGACATCCACGGTTCCCTCGACGTCTACGCCAACGACGTCACCGTCATCGACAGCAAGGTCACCTCGGCCAACTGGTGGGGGATCAACCTGCGCCCCGGCTTCAAGGGCCTGCGGGTGCTGCACACCACCATCACCGCCGTGCCGGGCAAGGGCCCCGACAACGGCGGCGTCGACTACGCGGTCTCCAACATGGGCGAGAGCTCGGTCGAGGTCGGCTGGTGCGACGTCTCGGTGTTCGGCAACGCCCTGTCCATGGGCCAGGGCAACCTGCACGACAACTACGTGCACGACATCGCCGCGTTCCGCAACCAGGGCGGCGAGTGGCAGCACACCGACGCCGTCATCAGCGGGGGCGGCAACAAGGGCCGGCTGACCGTCCGCCACAACACGCTGCTGAACGCCGTGCCCGTGGACCGGGGCGCCTCCGCGGCCCTCGGGCTCTTCGCCGACACGGGCGTGGTCTCCTCCGTGACCGTCGACTCCAACTGGCTGGCCGGCGGGGCGTACGCCTTCTACGGCGGCGGCCCCGGCGCCACGGGCATCGAGGTCACGGACAACGTGTTCTCCACCCAGTACCACCCGGGCAGCGGGGTCTACGGTCCGGTCGCCGCCTGGAACGCGGGCGGCGCCGGGAACGTGTGGCGGGGCAACCGCATGAGCGACGGCCGGCCCGTGGTGCCCGAGCCCTCTCCCTGAACGCCGAACACCCGGGACGCGCCGAAGACCCGCCCCGGGGACCTGCCCGGGACCTGCCCGGAAGAACCGTCCGAGGACCGTCCGAGGACCGAGAGGACATGATGCGCCGCATCGCCCGCGCCCCCTGGGAGCTGCTCAAGCGGTCCTTCGGCTGGCTGGTGCTCTTCGAGGCCAGGAACAAGGTGCTGCTCGCCCCCTCCGCCGTGCGGCTGCGCCGCTTCGAGCGCGCCGAGACCACCCGGCTCGGCGCCCTGCCCGACCGGCCGCCGGCCGCCCTGGTGGCCACCGTGATCGCCACCCACAGGCGCCCCGAGGCCCTGCGCGCGGCGGTCCGCTCGGCCTTGTCGCAGACCGTGACGGATCAGGTGGTGATCGTCGTGGACGACGGCGCCGGACTGCCCGAACTGCCGTCGGACCCGCGCCTGTTCGCGGTGTCCCTGGGCCGGAACACGGCCACCGCCGGAGTCGTGCGCAACGTCGGGATACGACTGACCCGCTCGCGTTACGTGGCCTTCCTGGACGACGACAACCTGTGGGAGCCGGACCACCTGGAGCAGGCCCTGGCGGTATTGGAAGCCCCGGGCGGACCGGACGCCGTGTACACCGCGCTGCGCAGGATGCTCCCCGACGGCACCGAGCGGGACGTGCTGTCGGTGCCCTTCGACCGCCGCCGCGCCGCCCGCGAGGCCTTCCTCGACACCAACGCCTTCGTCGCGCGCCGCACCCGGTCCCTGTACTTCAGCCGGCTGCGGCGGACCCCCGAGGTGCTGCCCCGCGAGGACTGGGAGCTCGTACACCGCTACAGCCGCCGGCACGAGGTCCGCCACCTGCCCCGCCCGACCGTCCGCTACCTCGTCAATCCGGAGAGCTTCTACACCGCCTGGGACGGGCGGACGCCCTCCGGATGACCGGGGCCGTTCACGAGCGGCCGGCGTTCGGGCGGACCGGTCACGGGCGGGCCGTTCACGAGCGGCCCGCCCGCACGTCCGGAGCGGTGCCCGCGTTCAGGGCCCCGGCGTGGCGCGCAGCGCGGACGGGCTGGCCAGGGCCAGGGCCGCCGCCCGGCTGGCGGGCCGGCCGAGCGCGGCCCGCAGGGTCTCCCGCAGCAGGACGGCCGCGCGGAAGGCGGCGGTCGAGGCCGCCCCGTTGCGGCGCGCGTAGAGCCGTACGCGGTTGAGGGTGAGCAGCGTCCACAGGCGCGGGGACACCTGCGATTCCCCGCCGAGGTGGACGGCCGACGCCGCGGGTTCGAGGCGGGTGGCGAAGCCCCGGTCACCGGCCCGCAGGCAGTACTCGGTCTCCTCCGAGTACAGGAAGAACGATTCGTCCCAGGTCCCGCAGGCATCCAGGCACTCCCGGGACAGGGCCATCAGGGCGCCCGTCGCCCAGTCCGCGACCGTCGCCCGCCCGTAGGCGGACGGGTCGGTGACGAGCTCGCTCCACTGCGGGAAGCGGCCCGCCCGCCGGTTGCCGATCACCGCTTCGCCCAGCGCCCGCGTCACGCGCGACTCGCGGCGCAGCGAGTACTGCAGTGCCCCGTCCTCCTCGTACAGCAGCGGGACGCTGATGCCGACCCGGCCTCCGCCCCCCTCCAGGGGCGAGCCGAGGGCGTCCACGAGGAGTTCGGCGCAGCCCCGCCGCATCCGGATGTCCGGATTGCACACCAGGGCGGCGCGGTAGCCCCCCTCCCACCCGGCGGCCGCCTCCAGGGCGGCGTTGACCCCGGCCGCGTACCCGGCGTTGCGGCCGGTCTGGACGACGGTCGTGTCCGGGGCGAGCGACCGGATCAGGTCCACGGTGTCGTCGGCGGAGTCGTTGTCGGCGACGACGAGACGCCAGTCGAGCCCGGCCATGCCCTCGGGCAGGGCGGCGAGGAACTCGGGGATCACGCGGGCGCTGTTCCAGGTGACGACGACCACGGCCACCGGACCGGCTACGGGACGAACTGGGGCCGGTCGGTCCGGCGAGGCGGGGTGAGGGGGGACGGATCCGTCGAAGGGCAAGGTGACTCCACGGTTCGGGGCTTCGGCGTGGCGCGCCGGATGAAGCCGAGGTAACTGCCTCCCGCGGCGATCGTCAGGAAGAACATCCCGGCGAACATCGGGAAGCTGAGGGCGTCGAAGGTGGCGGCGCTGACCAGGGCGACGAGGGCGGACGCGAAGAACGCCTGCCCGAGCTCCCGGTCGGACTCGTCCGCGGCGAGGCGGCGGATGGCTCCGCCCTGGTGGATCCCCGTCAGGAACAGCGCGAAGAGTGCGGCCAGGCCCAGCAGGCCCATCTCGGCCAGGGTCAGCATGTACTGGTTGTCGGTGAAGAAGTAGAGGTCCGGGGTGAAGGTCCCCAGGCCCCGCCCGAACAGCGGGCGCTCCTCCACGTAGGGGACGATCGCGCTGTACTTGACGGTACGGGCCTGGGTGCTGCTGTCGGAGTTGGACAGGAAGGACCCGAAGAGGGTCGTGATGGTGCCGATCAGCCCGGGTACGAGGACCTTGAAGACGGCCACCGAGCCCATCAGCAGGCCGAAGGTGGTCCAGCGGCGCTGCGGCTTCCAGCGCGGCACCATCACGAGGACCACGATGAGCGCCCCGATGATGGAGGTCCGCGACACCGTCAGCGGCAGGGCGCCGCCCATCAGGGCCACCGGCGCCCAGCGGCGCCACCGGCTCAGGTGCGCGCGTACGGGGTCGAAGGCCTGCTGCACGGCGAAGGGCAGCAGCAGGGCGAGCATGCCGCCGAACTCCAGCGGCTGCGCGGTCGTGGAGCGCGGCCTGGTGAACGCCCCGCGGTCCAGGGTGGTGATCTGCGCGACGCTCGACTGGAGCCCCGGGATGCTGATCTTCTCGGCGATGTTCGTCGCCGTGAAGAAGTCGTAGTAGCCGATGGCGGCCACCACGGCTCCCATCACCACCGTCCGCCGCAGCAGTACGTCGAGGCGGGCGCGATCCTGGATGCCGGCCGAGACCAGCACGACCAGCGACACCCAGACGAGCAGCCCGATCAGGCCCCGGTCGGCGCCCAGCACCTCCTTGTGGGTGCTGCCCCGGGAGGCGTTAGCGAGGTAGGACGCCAGCACGGAGACGGCCAGCAGCCACATCACGAGCCGGGGCAGCCGGGTGCGCGGGGCCGCCCGGATCCGGCCGCTCAGCCAGGTCGCCAGGTACCAGAACAGGGCCAGGAGCGCGAACACGTTGGCGGGGGTGCCCACCCCGCCCAGACCCGGCAGGGTCAGGTTCGAGGGGATGAAGAAGGCCAGCCCCAGGTAGCCGGTGAGCAGGGCCGTGGCATCCAGCTCCCGGGCCCGCGTCCGTCTGCGCACGCGGGGCTGCGCCCCGGTTCCCCCGGCGGCGGCCTCCCGCCTGCGGCGGCGGGCCGCCAGCAGGCTCTCCGCCACGAAGGAGGCGGTGAAGCCCGCGACCACGGCGGCGATGACCACGGCCAGTACCTGCTGGTAGCGGGTCTTGAGCTGTGGTTTCGGGGTCTGCGGCAGGACGACGGGGGCCGTCTGGACGAAGTAGGCGGGCTGGACCTTGGCCGCCGCCTGGAGCGCGTTGAGCTGCTCTCCGGCGAAGGCGGTGAGCGTGCTGGTCTCCTTCAGCACCTTCTCCCGGTCGGTGCCCGTGACGGTCAGCGTGAGCATCGGGCCCGAGGTGTTCGCGGCGAAGCCGACCGTGTAGGGGTCCGTCACCCCGAGCACGTGCAGGTCCCGGGCCGCGTCGGCCCCCGACATGGTCCTGATCAGCACGTCGGCGGTCACGACCAGCGAACCCCCCGCGTTCGCGATGGGGTTGCCGAAGGCGGGGGCCAGTTCGGCCACCGCCGTGGAGTCGAGCAGGGCCACCGAGCTCTGCGACTGGTAGGCCACGGGCACCGACTCGTACAGGTGCAGCCCCGCGAGGAGACCGAGCATCGTCAAGGGTGCCATCACGTACCAGCGGCGCCTCAGCACCGCGCCTATCTCACCGAGGTTCACGGGCGTCTCCCGCGAGCTGCCGGAACCGATGGCCATCCGACCGGCGTCCTGGGAGGATCGATGGCTACGGAAGGAATCCTGTGTCGCCTGGTGAGTTGTTCCGCGCGCTGCGCCGCCGCTGGTACGTCCTGGTCCTGGCGGCGGGGCTCGCGGCCGCCGGCGCCCTGCAGGTGCTGCGCCCCGAGCAGACCTACGTGAGCTCGGCGATCGTGGTCCTCAAGCCTCCGGTGACGGGCAACCAGCCGAACCAGCTCGCCAATCTGCAGCCGCCGCTCGCCGCCGTCTCCTACGCGGCCGTCCAGCAGCTCGAGTCCCCGGCCGGCCAGGACGAGTTGCGCACCGCCGGGGTGTCGGGCACCTATCGCCTGACCCCGCGCAACAGCGGCACGAGCGTCACTCCCCGCTATCTGATCCCCTCCCTCCAGGTCCAGGCCGAGCACACGGATCCCGCCGCGGCCGACCGGTCCGTGCTGAGCATCGTCGAGGCCTACCGCAAGCACCTCTCGGACCTGCAGGCCGAGCAGCGGATACCGGCCGCGGCCCGGATGAGCGTGACCCTGCTGGTCCCTCCGGCGGCCACCCCTCAGATCCCCGCCAAGAGCCGCGGCCTGGCCGGTACGGCACTGCTGGCCGGGGTCTGCGGGGTGGCCTGCGCGCTGTGGTCGGACCAGTTCCTGGCGCGCCGGGACCGGCGCCGGCGCGGGAGCGCCGGCGCGGTGCGCGAAGACCCGGCCGAG